>VFKT01000086.1 GCA_009885395.1 Deltaproteobacteria bacterium
CGCCAGGTGCTCAGCGACATCGCCGCTGCGGCGCGTTGGCTATCTGGCCACCCGGCTGTCGCCGGCGAGAGCGTCGGCGTGCTGGGGTTCTGCCTCGGCGGCCAGTACGCGCTGATGGCCGGCTGCCGCCTGCCCCACCTGCAGGCCGCCGTCTCCTTCTACGGCATGTTGCGTCAATCGAGTGCTGGGCCACACAAAGAGGCCGATCCGCTCGAGATGGCCCCGCAGCTGCGATGCCCCTGGCTTGGTCATTTCGGCGCTGAGGATGCCCTGATCCCGCTCGCCGACGTCGAGATCCTGCGCTCGACGCTACTGGCCACCGACCGAAGCGCACAGATCGAGATTTACCCCGACGCTGGCCACGCTTTCATGAATGCCACGCGGCCGGAGGCCTTCCGCGCGCAAGCGGCCGAGTTGGCCTGGTCCCGCACCGTTGAATTTTTCGCCGTGTCCCTGAGGAGAGAAACATGACGTATCGAGGAAAGCCGATCGCCGACAGCGATATGCATGTGATGGAACCCGCCGATCTCTGGCAGCGTTATATCGACCCCGCCTTTCGCCATGCCGCTCCGGTAGGCCTGAGCGAGATGCACCGCGATATGCGGGTTCGCGTCAAGTCGCGAGTGTTGCTGCGCGGAGGCTCGGTCGAGCCCATGCGCGGCGAGCCGGGGCGCCCGCGCGGTTGGCAGACCCACCACGAGGATGCCTATGCCGCGTCAGCCGCCGCCGGCTGGAATTCGGCCTCCCAGGTCGAAGCCATGGATCGCGAGGGTCTGGATAAAACCGTACTTTTCCCGTCGCGCGGTCTCTTCGTGCTGGGGCTCGACACCGTCGAGATGATGGGCACCGACGGGCTTGAGCCAGATTTCGCCGCCGCGATTGCGCGCGCATACAACGACTGGCTGCACGATTTCTGTGCCGAGGCTCCCAATCGAATGTTTGGTGCTGGAATGGTGGCGCCGCACGACGTCGCCGCAGCCGTCCTCGAAGCCCGGCGCTGCGTCGAGGAGTACGGCTTTAAATCGATCTTCCTCGCCCCCGGCTGCATCAATCGCCGCCCCTGGCACCATGCGGCCTATGATCCCCTCTGGGCCGAGTGTGAGCGGCTGGACGTCCCGATCGCCTTTCACGGCGGTGGTCAAACCTATTTACGCCCAGATTTTTCCCTTGAAGTCTTCGACCAGCTGATGATGTGGCATACCTTCTCGCAACCGCTCGGCATCATGGCCACCGCGGTCAGCTTGACCTCGGGCGGTGTGTTCGAGCGTTTCCCTCGGCTGCGCGCCGCCCTGCTCGAGGGCAATTGCTCGTGGGCGCCGTGGCTTTTCTACCGACTCGACGAACACTACGAGTGGATCGGCTGGAAGGATGCCCCCGAGCTCAAACGCAAGCCCTCCGAGTACTTCCGCTCGAATTGCTTTCTCTCGGTCGAAGCCGACGAGATAACGGCCCGGCAGTACGTCGACGTCTTCGGCGACGACAACCTGGTCTTCTCGACCGACTACCCGCACGGCGATTCAAAGTTCCCCCGCGCCGTCGAATCCTTCTTCCAGCTCCCCCTCTCCGACGAATCCAAATTCAAGATCGCCGGCCCCAACTGGACCCGCCTCTACGGAATCAACTTGGGGACGTGCGTTTAATATTTCACCGAAAAGTTTAATTTCTTCCCGCCAGAGCAGCTCCCGTGCCATCGAAGCGGGAAAAAATTAAACATTCTGCGCGAAATTAAACGCACGTCCCCTCAGGAGCGCCTCAGGAGCGGTAGATGTCCATTACGTTGGTGAGGAAGCGGATGGCGTCGTCGTGCGGGCGCTGGAAGGAATTGCGGCCGATGATCGAGCCGAAAGCGCCACCTTTGTGGATCTCGCGGATCTCGCTGTAAAACGCGTCGTCACCCTTGGCCTCGCCGCCCGAAAAAATGACGATGCGCCGGCCGTTGAAGGACGATTGCACGACGTGTGCGATGCGCTCGGCAAGCGTTGCCACGGGAATTTTTTGCGCTTCATAGACCTTGCGCGCCGCATCCTGCTCGATATGCGCCGTGGGCGGCTTCACTTTGACGATATGCGCCCCGAGTTGGCAGGCCATATGTGCCGCGTAGGCAACGACATCGATCGCCGTCTCGCCCGCCTTGGTCAGCGTGCCGCCACGCGGGTACGACCAGATCACGGTCGGCAGGCCGACCGCCCGAGCTTCTTCGGAGAGTTCGCGAATCTGCTCGAGCATCTCGTTACGCATGCCGGACGCCGGGTAGATCGTGAAGCCGATCGCCGCGCAGCCGAGCCGCAAGGCATCGTCCACCGAGGCGGTCACGGCCGGGCATGGGTCGTCGCCCTCCACCAGGCTATCGCTGTTGTTGAGCTTCAGGATCAGCGGAATATCACCCGCAAATTCGACCGCGCCGGCCTCGATGAAACCGAGCGGCGCCGCGTAGGCATTGCAACCAGCCTCGATGCCAAGCCGATAATGGTAGTGCGGATCGTAGCCCGGAGCGTTCTTCGCAAACGAGCGTGCGGGTCCGTGCTCGAAGCCCTGGTCGACCGGCAGGATCACCATCTTGCCGGTGCCACCGAGAGAACCGTGGTTCAGCATGCGCGCCAAATTGGTCAGCACCCCGGGATTGCTGCTGGCGTACCAGCCCAGAATTTCACGAACCCTCGGAGTCATCCAGAACCATCCTTTCAGGAATGAACGGGGCCACCGGGCGAAACCGGTCGACCGTTTGAAACGAATCGGGCGAGGCTACTCTCGCCAACGCCCTTGGGGAAGAGATCTCCTTGCCGCTCGCCGATCGGCAGATCATAGGCCCGAGCCATCATCACAATCGGGTGCTCGGGTCGAACGCCAGCGATCTGATTCATCTGCAGCGCGGCCAGGGGACAGTCGGTACACGACGCGCCGCAGCCCGCCGACGAGGCCTGCGCCATGGCCTCTGCAGCACGCCTGCCAATCGCCAGCGAATCCTCGAAATGCTCGCGTTGCAGGCTCCAGGTGCCGTCATGACCGCTGCATTCCTGCACCAGGTCGACCCCTTCGGAGAACCATTTCAGCAGATCGCGGCCACGCAACCCGATCTGCTGCTCACGGATATGGCAGGGCACATGGTAGGCGACCCTGCCGATCCTTTTGGGAAAGGTTTTGTCGATCCTGCCAGCACGACCAAGCGCAAAGACGTAATCGCAAAGATCGCGGGTCGCCGCAGCAACCGCCCGCGTCGCATCATCCTCCACCAGTTGCGGCGCCTCTTCGCGGAGCATGAGACTGCAGCTGGGCGAAGGCACGACGATTGCGTAGCCACGCTTGACCCAGGGATGAAGCAGGGCCACATTCTGCGCCACCGCCCGCGCGGCCTCTTCGACATCGCCGCCATCGAGACGCGGCATACCGCAGCAGACCTGACCCTCCAGCCAAATCACTTCAACGCCATTATGCTCCAGCACCGCCACCGCAGCGCGCCCCGTGATCGGCGTGTTGAAATCGACAGTGCAAGTCGAAAAAAGCACCACCTTCCCCGGCGGGCCCTCGCGCGCGGCCACCGAAACGCCGGCCGTCGTCGCAGCCGACATCGGGGCGAGCGTCACAGCCCGCCGCTGGCGTCGCCACCAATCCGGGAAACTCTCCAGTGCCGGGGCTGGCAGGTTCTTGCGCCGATGTACGCCCAGCAGGGCCTGCAGCACCCACCGCCCCGGAGCAAAACGCTGCCCGAAGCGTGCCAGTCGCGGCGCCAGCCTTGTCAATCGTCCAATCAGGACAGGGTTGCGCAAAAGCCTGAGCGCGAACCCGTCGGGCTGCCGATCTCGCCGACGTTGTGCCTTCCAACGCAAGAGCAGGCGGGGAAAGTCAACGCCCCATTCGTGCGGTGGTATATAAGGGCAGGAAGGATGGCAAAGTTTGCACTGGAAACAGAGGTCAACCACTTCGTCGATCTGGGACTGGCTCAAGTCAGCGCTCGTCGCCGAGAGTTCAGGCAGTTCGTCGCCGAAGGCCTCGGCCACCTCGTGACCGTGATCCGAGAGTTTCTCGCCCGACGCTTCGGCCACAGCCCTCCGCCGCGCAGCCTCTTCGACCAGGTGAGGATTTGCGACAAGATGCTCTTGAACATTCTCGGCAGAACGTTGGTCGATCATTTCGAAGAGGCGCGGAAAGCTGCCGCAGAACTTGAAGCAGAGCCGGCAGGAATGACAGATATCGAAAACACGATCGGCCTCGCGACGCAGATCGTCCGGATCCCAGAAACGCGGCTCCGCGATGCGCAGCCCAAGCGGCTCACTCACGCGTCGTCCCCTGTTTCGACGAAGGTCGCCGATTGCCCGGCGGCCTCGGCGACGCTGACCTCGAACCGGCGCCAGGGACGAGCCCCCGCTTGACGCAACCGCAGGGCCAGCTCACCAGCGACATACTGCGCCAGCTCTTCTGCCGACGAATGCACGATCGGCAGCAAAAGCACATCGTCCTTCGGAAAGCTGAACCAGGCACCATCCTCGTAGGTGACCTCGATCTGCTTGCCGTTGTGGCGGATCACCAGGCAATCGCTTTTCTCCGGCAAGAGCAGACGCTCATCGAGCCCGTCGCAAAGCTCGCGCGTCACCCGTTTGACAAGCCCAAAATCGACGACGTAGCCGTCCGGACCAAGGTCGCCCCCGATCCGCACCGTGACCTGGTAGTTGTGGCCGTGCACTCGCTCGCGAAAGCCCGGGTAAGCGATGAAATGTGCGGCATTGAACTTGAGATACTCCTTGCCCACAAAGACTTCGAAACGATCCACTGCCATGGCGGCAGAGCCTATCGGACCTCCGGGGTGCCGTCGAGGTCGGCCGGAGCGGGGACGCCCAAGGTCTCCGCCTCCGGACAGGCGGGGGTTCAGGCATGGCAGTCGGAATCGGGACGACACCCGCTCGCACGATGCCATGGATTTTGGGAGAAGAGTCCCCGCAACCCGATGAAAGCCCTGTCGCCACTCGTCGTCGTCATCGCCGGTCTCAACGGAGCCGGGAAGAGCACGACTGCGCCGCGCCTGCTCCGGGGCGCCCTCGCCTTCGGCGAGTTCGTCAATGCGGATCCAATTGCGCAGGGGCTCTCGGTTCTTCGCCGGCAATCGGTCGCATTCGCCGCCGGACGCGTCCCGCCTGCCTGCCTGCCTGCCTGCCTGCCTGCCCGCCCGCACAAGCTCGCCGCGTCCCGCCAGAGCTTTACCTTCGCGGCAACGTTGGCGGGAAAAAACTTCGCACCATGGCGGCGCTCGTTGCGCCAGAAGGGCTACCCGCGTTCATCTCGCGTATCGCGCCAGGCTCATGCCGCCTCGGGCACCCGAACTGCCGCGTTGGATGTGGCCCGCAGCAAGACCAGCAACTCTTCCGAACCGCGCGTCGCGCCGAGTTGTTGGCGCAGAAGTGCTGCGCCGGGAAAGCCGCGGAATAACGAGGTCGAAAACATGCGCAGCCGGGCCGCCACCGTGCGCTCGGGGTGCATCTCGGCGAGCAGATCCCGGTAGCGCTCAAGCAGAGCAAGCCGATCAAGCGGCACGCGGTCGAGGGATGTATCGAAACTTTGCCCGATACCCCAGGCCCGCGCTAGTCGAGAAAAAATCCAGGGATCGCCGAGCGCACCCCGCCCGATCGCGATGCCGTCGGCCCCACTGGTTGCCAACCTCGCCTCGGCGCCCTCAATCGAGAGCACATCGCCGCTACCCACCACCGGAATCGAGACTGCTCGCTTGACTTGACCGACCCTCTCCCAATCGGCCTGCCCGTGGTAGGCCTGCATCCGGGTGCGACCGTGCACCGTGATCATGGCGACGCCGACGGCCTCGGCCATCTCGGCGATCTCCACACAATTGACGCTCTCGTCATCCCAGCCGGTGCGGATTTTGAGCGTCAACGGAACCGAAAGTTCGCGGCGAACGGCGCGCAGCAGCCGCTCAAGGTGTTGAGGCGTGCGCATCAGTTCGGCACCACCACCCCGGCGGACGACCTTGGGCACCGGACAGCCACAATTGATATCGACAACATCGGCACCAACCGCCTGCACCAGCGCCGCCGCTTCGGCCATGCGATCGATGTCGCCGCCGAAAATCTGGATCGAGAGCGGCCGCTCAGTCGCAACATGGCGCAGCATCGCATGGCTGCGCAGGTCGGCCCGGGTCAAGCCCTCGATCGAAATGAATTCACTGACGACCAGACCCAACGTGCCCGGGTTGCATTCGCGCACCAGCTGTCGAAACGAGCTGTCGGTAACGCCCGCCATCGGCGCCAACAGAAGCCCCGGCCGGATGTCGACCGCACCGATCTGAAAGCCAGCCAGCACAGGCCCAGAATGGCGTTTCGGGAGGCGGCATGCACGCGTCGAACTTGCCGAGACTCGCGGCAAGGCTAAAGCCCCCTGCTGTGGTCGAATTTCAGGAACGCTTCTTCCGCTCCGGCACGCTGCGCATCCATTTTCGCGACTGGGGCAATGCCGAGGCCCCGCCGCTGGTCATCGTACACGGCTTGCGCGACCACTCGCATTCCTTCGACGATCTGGCGCGCGGCCTGCGCGACCGATTCCATGTGCTTGCTCTCGACCTGCGCGGCCATGGCGATAGCGAAACCACGCCCTGGTACGCCTTCGGCCATTTCGTCTTCGACCTGCACAATCTGGTGCGGGCGCTGCGGCTGCCGAAGCCGATCGTGGTGGGCCATTCGTTCGGTGGCGAGTTGGTCGGACAATGGGCCGGCCTTTTCCCCGACGTGCCCAAAGCTCTGGTGATCATCGAAGGGCTTGGGCCGCCACCGCCTCGAATCAAGGAGACGGTCGCGTGGCAGCGCAGCAACTACCAGCGCATTGACCAGGCCCTCGCCGGCCCGCCGGGCCTGCCCGATCTCGAAGCCGCCTACCGCCGATTGCGCGAGCGCAACCCACGCCTCACCGAGGAACGGGCGCGTTCGCTGGCGCTGCTTGGAACCCGCGCGCGGGAAGACGGCACGCTCGAGTGGAAATTCGACCCGATGCTGGTGACGCTCTCGATCACCGGCCGTTTCGATCTCGACTACCTGAAGGCGCTCTGGAGCAACGTGAAGGTTCCAACGCTGGTGCTGCATGGCGCGGAATCGGGCGAATTCTGGCGGGATCAACCCGGGGCGATCTATCTCGATCCCGAAGATCTGGCCGCCCGACTCTCCTGCTTTCAGGACGTTCGCTTCGCTGAGATTGCGGGCGCTGGGCATATGATCCATTTCGATCAGCCGACGGCCCTGGTCACGGCCATCCACGATTTTCTCGGCGAGATCTGAGCGGCAGCCCGCGGGTGGGGCGCAATCGCGCCCCACCCGCGCAAACTTCAGTTCTTGACCATGCTCTTCGCGACGTCAGCATCGAGGCCGCTGCCGAAGCGATCGCCCCAGATCATACCCCGCTCGCGATACGCCGACTCGGTGCGCTCGGTGACCAGGCCCAGACGGCAGAGGTTCGGCACCACCGTGTGCATGTAGAGATCGCTGTTGATTTTCGACCAATCCGGCATCGCATGCGTCATTTGCAGGACCATTTCGGGGTCAATTCCGTATTTAGGACCGAACAGACGCAACATATCGAGCTGCTGGTTGGCGTTGAGAGTCTCGAGAACATTGTAGGCAAAATCCTCCATCTCGGCCATTTCTTCGGCATCCGATTCCTTCACCACCCGACGCATGGTCAGAATACCGAAGGCGGCGTGCCTGGCCTCGTCTTGCTTGACGCGGCGGACGACATCCGAGAGCAGAGGGTTCAGGCTCTTCTTGTGCAAGTCATCCAAAATGCCGACAGCGACGCCCTCGAAGAGGCATTGCATGCCAAGGGTCTTCATCTTCCAGGTGGGGGCGGTCAGCAGCCTGTCGAGCAGAACCTTCAGTGTGCCGCTGATCGGGTAGAGCGTGCCCAGCTTGCGCTGGAGAAGCTTGGCGATCACCTCGACGTGCCGGGCCTCATCGGCCACCTGCGACGCCGCATAGAATTTGGCATCCATCGTCCCACAAGCATTGGTGAGCTGGCCACAGATCTGCAGCGCGGCTTGCTCGCCGTGCAGGAGCTGCGAGAGGGTGTAGGCGAGTTCATCTTTCGAAGCTTCGAGGCAGGTCTCTTCGTCCCGGCCCATCAGCGTCAGCAGCGAAGGCATCAGAAGGGCGCCCTCGCGTGGCAGGAACCATTCGCCAGCGTCGCCGAGCGGCAGGCTCCAGTCGATATCGGTTTCGGCATTCCACTGGCCGCGCTTGCCGCGCTCGTAGAGGGCGCGCAGTTCTTCCACCTCGCTGCCGTACTCCCACGTCCACCGCAGGCTGACCGGGGCCTGCACATCGAGCTCGGCGCGCAGCGCCTCGACCCGACTCTCGTCGATATCGACCACTTCAAACTGCCCGACCTGACGCCGGTAATCCGCGAGAATCTTATCCATGCTGCTATCCTTTTATTGTGCTTGCCCGGGCGAAATCACGCGGGCAAGATGACCAGGCCTTCCGCCAGGAGTCGGCGGGTTTCTTCACGAATGCGCGCCACCGTCTGCGGTGCCTGCGCGCTTCCACGAAGGATTTCGTTTCCAAACTCACCAGAGGCCGCCGGGAACACCACCAGCCCGACGACCAGAAGGAGCAGCGGTCGAAGGTTGGCCCGCCGAATTCCTCCGGCCGCGATGCCTTCCTCCAGCACCGCCTCGACCCGCCCGAGGATGCGCTCAACTGCGCCCTGAACCCGTATCTCCTCGGCGCTGTCACCGGGGAGATCGTCGTCCTCGAAGAGCGAGCGGAGAAGAATTCGGGCATGGCCGGGCCGTTCGGCCAGGGCGAGGACCAGGTCGTCGATAGTGCGGAGAAAGCGCTCCGCGGCGTCGCCCGGCTCGGCCAGCGACGCGACCACACCCTCTTCGATGCGCTCAAGAATCCTGGCGCAAACTGCGGCGTAGAGTTCAGGTTTATTCGGAAAATGGTGAAAGAGCGAGCTTTTGCCGAGGCCCACCTCGTCCGCGACCTCGCGCAGGCCAACGCCCGCGTAACCGCGTCGGGCGAATAATTCCTCAGCAGCATCAAGGATGCGATCACGCGAGCGGACGTCGCCCAGTCGCTTGATGATTTGTTTCGCTACCGTGCCCATGTTCCGTCTGCGTCTGCGTCCGTACCCGACCGACCGACCGGTCGAGAGCGATCATGCCCCTCCACCGCGGCGCTGTCAACGGGCTCTTCAGCAGCTGGCTGACGAGACTCCCTCCCTCCCGACACGCGCACTGCGAACGCAGATGTAGC
>VFKT01000314.1 GCA_009885395.1 Deltaproteobacteria bacterium
AAGCCGGCCGGTTTGCGTGCTCGACAGTACGGGGGCCAGCATGATCTGCGGCTGAGCGGAAGCAGGCCCCGGTCGCCGGCTTTCGTCCGGGGCAGGACCGATCACGTCGGTACCCCGCGCGGAGCGCAGCGCCCGAACTTCAGCAGGCCCTCTCAGCGCAGGGCGTCGCGCAGCGCCGCCGCCGCCAATTCGGTCGCCAGGCGGGCCTTCGCGACGAAATCATGCATGCCGAAAAAGCCGTGCAGCATGCCGTCAAAGCGCTCGACCGTGCAGGCCACACCGGCCTCCTGCAGACGTCGACCGTAGGCTTCGCCCTCGTCGCGCAGCGGGTCGAATTCGGCGGTGATGACGGTGGCCGAGGGTAACCCCTGCAAGTTCGCTGCCCGCAGCGGTGATGCCAGCGGCTCGGCGCCGCGGCTAGCGTCGCCGAGATAATGATCCCAGAACCAGGCCATCGCCGCGGCGGTCAGGAAGAAGCCCTCGGCGTTATCGTGGTAGGAGACGGAATCCATGGCATGATCCAGCACCGGGTAGATCAGAAGCTGGTGGCGAAGACCGGGGCCACCCCGCTCGCGGGCGAGCAGGGCGGTTGCGGCGGCGAGATTGCCGCCAGCGCTGTCGCCGGCGACGGCGATGCGGGAGTTGTCGATCCCAAGCGTCGAACCGTGTTCTACGATCCAGGCCAAAGCCGCGAAACAATCTTCCAGTGGTGCCGGGAAGCGATGTTCCGGCGCAAGCCGATAATCCACCGACACCACCACGGCACCGCTCAAATTGCAGAGCCGGCGGCAGGTGCCGTCGTGGGTATCAAGACTGCACAACACCCAGCCGCCACCATGAAAATAGAGGACGACAGGCAGCGGCGCCTCGCCGCCGGGGTGGTAGATCCGCAAGCCGATCGGCCCCAGGGGCCCTGGAATATCGCGGTTGGTGACGGTCGCGACCTCTTCGGGCGGGCCCATCAGCCCCACCCGGGCCATGCTCAGGGTACGAGCCTTCTCCAGCCCGAGCGAGGAGAGATCAGGTGCCCCGGGCGGCGAGAGAAGGTCGAGAATCTGCTGGATATCGGCGTCGAGCGGCATGGCTTCTCCGTGCGAGCGTATGAAAGTGGTGTCGATCAGGTGGCGAGGGTGCGATTGAGGCTTTTGATGCCGCCGTTGTAGATGCTCTCCATCAGCTTGACGGTATCGGCTTCGGGCATGCCCTGGGGCTCGAAGCGGCTGGTCCAGAGCACTTTGGTGCGGCCGTTGCCCAGGTCGTCGAGCTTGACGGTGGCGAGATAGCCGGTCACCGGGATCGGGCCTTCGACGATCGAGTACGAAAAACTTCGCGCGGTATCGTCAAGCGCTTCAAGTCGTTCCTTGATGACCGCACCACCCATCTTGATCTCGCGCACCGCGCCCACGTCGCTGCCGTCGCAACTGCATTCCATGCCGGAGTTCCAGCGGGCCAGTCCCCCGAAATCACGGAGCATCTCCCAGACCGCCGACACTGCTGCCGCGACTTCACCTTCGACTCTTGCTTCTGCCATCGTCTGTTCTCCTCGGATTGTGCGCATCGGGGCCGCGCCCGGTTCTCAGCAGACGACGGTGCCGCTGTCACGCCCTGGCCTCCGCTGGCCGGTCGCGGCCCGAAGCGGCCTGCTCTTCCGGCATCGGGGCCGATCCCGGTTTCGCATCAGATGCTGCTTGCTCGGGCCTCGGGCGATCCCGGCGCGGGGCTTGGTGGACTTCAGCTCCCGCCACCCGAACGCGGCCCAAGACTGGCTCGCAAGGCGGCCTCGAAGGCCTGCACGGCAGCCCCACAATGGTCCTCTTTCAACGCGCCGAGTTGGGCGTAGCCGGTTTTGCGCTCGCCGTCCCATTCGTCGGCGAAGCGGCCCGAAGTGATCTCGGCCACGAGCGCGTGCATCGTCGAGAGCAGATCGAGATGGTCGTAGCGCCCCCGACGCGAGAGCTGGCCGTATTGGCTGGTGGGGGAGTGGTGCTCCATCTGCTTCGCAAAGCCTTCCTCACGGAGCCGTCGGTAGGTTCGTTCGACTTCTCCCGAGAGAAAGAGTTCGCCGAGAACGGCTTCGAGGGGGATTCCTTCGGCGAGCATGGCCCCGATGAAAGATTGATTGACGTGGGTGAGCGCGGGCGAGAGTACCTGCTCGACGGCGAGATCGAGCACAGCCTCCTGCCTGGCACTCATTTCGATGGCGCCTTCACGCAGACCTCCCAGCGCGTGGGCCAGCGCCAGCGTGCGCATCTGCGCAGTTCCGGTCGCGTCGTGGTGGATCCCGATCGCTGTCATGAATCCGTTTCGCTCCTGGTAGCAGCGTCGC
This sequence comes from Deltaproteobacteria bacterium, assembly GCA_009885395.1. GTDB lineage: Bacteria > Desulfobacterota > Binatia > UBA12015 > UBA12015 > SXLG01. Next base: position 2,327 of record VFKT01000314.1, read on the forward strand.
ACCTCGGGCCCGAGCATGCGTGGTGCGATCATGGCGATATCGCCTTGCGGGTGAAAGCGGTCAAAGGCCAGACAGTAGCCGCTGGCGACGATGGTGAGGGCTTGCGGCGATGGCGAAATCGGCAGATCCGGGATCACATCATCAGGAACCAGCACGCAGAGTACATCTGCGGTCGAGGCCGTTTCGATCGTTCCTGGCATGAAGCCATCGCTGGCGGCCAAATCGCGAGAGATGTCGGCCCGGACGCAGATGCGAACGGCGAGGCCGGAATCGCGCAGATTCAGCGCCCACGAGCGGCCCTGGTTGCCATAGCCGACGATCGCGATATCGGCGTCAGTGAGTCGAGCCGGCTCAGCGTCGCTGTCGTGGAAGATGCGAGTGCCGAAGGGCTTTGTCGTCATACGGCTGCAATTGCGTAAAAATCGGTTCGGTTCAATTGCAATGGCTCGGCGCTGCAGGCAGTTCCATTGGAACGGGAGTTCCAGGCGGGGGAGTGGCTCGGGCAGAGCCTCCGTTTTTGGTTGGACTTGCAAGGGGATCGCAGCGCGGCTCTCCGGCTTTCCTCCGATCGCGAGGTCATGGGGCCGGTCTGGCAGCTCCTGATGGAGGCCTTGGCGCTGGACGGGGTTGACGACGACGAGGGCCGCCTGCGAGCGCTGACCTTTGTCGGGGCCACCGTGCTCGGCACCGTTCTCGACGAGGCGCAGCGTAAGGCGCTGGTCGGCAGCGAGGGCGGGCGTGAGCGTTGGCGGGAAGATGGCTCTCAGCCTGACCCCGGCTTAGCGGCTTCATACGGCGACACTGCGGGCCGTTTGGCAGCAGAAGCGGTCAACCGGGTGGCTGTTGGGACCGTTTGATCCCGCTTAAAACCTTTCGACTTGCGCGCGTCTGCTGGCGGGCGCATTTTTGTAAGGCTGCCTCTGTTTGCCTCAAGCAGGGAGCCTGGCCCGAGACCCTCAGCATGCATGGACCCGACCCCACCGGAAACGGACGAAACCCGCTGGCACTCCTTGTCCCCGACGTCATGCTCCCGCTGCAATTCGCGGCCCGTCGCGGTGTCGGAGGCCGCGTTGCGGGCAGCCCCCGGCTCGCGTTGGCGGTTTTGCAGCTTGCGGTGTCAGATATGATGAACCTTGCCGAAGCGAATGACGGCCCGACCCGAAAGATCTACCGCGAAGCACGGCGGTGGGTTTGTTCCGAGGATCTGAGCTGGCCCTACGCCTTTGCCCGCGTTTGCGAGGCCCTCGACTTGCCGGCGCACCGGCTGCGTTGCCAGTTGCTGACGGCCGACGAGGTCGAACGCGCCCGGGTCTCAGGCGCACTGGGCAAGCTCTTCGAGATCATGCACGGCTGAGCAGCGCCGCAGATGCGGGTTGGACAGCGCCAGCGATTCGGGTTGGGAAGCCGGCTTTCATGAAGAACGGAGCGGCGTCTCAGGGGCTGGTTGGGCTCAGTGTATCAATATAGACTTGTCGAACCTCGGCGATATGGTCCTCGAGCGAATCATGCGTCCAGCCCGTGGTTTCGATCGGCGGCAGCACCCGGACGTCGATGGTGGCCGGGCGCACCACCATCCAATGGCGGGGCAGAGCGTCAAGGGTATTGCGCAGGACGATCGGGACGATGGGCACGCCGGCCTGCATGGCCATGACGAAGGCCCCTTTTTTGAAGGGACCGACGTCGGGGGTCGCACTCCGCGTGCCCTCGGGCGCGATGGCCAGCGACAGGCCGCTGCGCAGAGCATCGATGGCAGGTCTGAGTGCATCGATCGCACGCGAGCGGTCGTAGCGGTCGATGAAGACCGTCCCGGCGAGCCGGAAGATCGGTCCGAGCAGCGGGTTCGCTTGTAATTCGGCCTTGCCGATGCCGACGAAATCGCGCCGCAGCAGCTTCGCCACCAGCAGGACATCGAGGCCGCTCTGGTGGTTGAAGATGAACACCGCTGGCCGTCGCGACCAAAGATACTCTTCGCCTTCGACCCGCACTTCGATCCCGGCGAGTGCGGTGGCGAGATCGCCAAAGGTCGAAGTCGTGAGGTTCAACGCCCTTTGCCACTCGCCGGTCGCCCACCAGGCGGGCAGGCTGAGCAGCAGAGTGGGCACAAGGCTGGCAAACGCGAGCGCGGTTCGCAGAGCTTCTTCGAGGGTAGGCATCGAACGGCGCGCGAAGCTCAAGCTGGGCCAGCCGCGTCGTGCCGCGATGCGTTGCAGCCGGCCGTTGGGGTTGGTCGGACGCGGTTGCCCAACGATATCCAGAAGGGGCAGGTCCTCTTCGCTGTCGGTATAAAACCAACTTTGACTAAGGTCGCAGCCATGCTCCTTGGCGAGCTGTCGCCCCGCCGCGGCCTTGCCCTCGCCCCAGCAGGCGGGCGCGATATAGGCTCCGGTGAAACGTCCGTCACGAACTTCGAGCTGCGTCGCCATGATATTTGGAATGCCCAGCGAGCGGGCGACCGGTTCGACCTGAAAGGAGGTCGCCGAGGAAACCACCGCCAGCGTATGGCCGCGTCGCCGATGCGCATCGACCAGAGCGCGGGCCTCGGGGTAGATTCGCGCTGCCAGATTTTCGTCGAAAAGCTTCTCGCCGAAAGCTTTGAAATTGACTTCGGTCAGCCCTTGCAAGCTTCGGCTGGTGCCGCTCATGAAGGCCGAGAAGCCTGCCGTACCGAGTTGGAAACTGGTTGCGGCCATTCCGAGGTCGAAGATTTGGGCGGCTCCGAAGAGGCCGCTGCGGATGCCTTCGCGCATGAAGGTCAGGGCCGAGAAGCCTTCGATCAACGTGCGATCGAGATCGAACAAAGCGGCGACCTCGGGCCCGGCGGGACTTTCGTCGATCTCGCGTGTGAGGTGGGTATGGTTCTGCACCTTGGATCTCCGCGCCGCCAGAGTTGTGTCATTCCGGGGCGTGCAAGGGAAGCTGCTGGCGAGGGCTGGTTTACCCCCGTCCCCTCGTGCTTGATTTGTGGCATGGCTGCGCCGGATCGCCCTCCCCCAAAGTCCGGGGAAGAGACCCGCCACGAGACGGCGACGGCCGGGGCTCTTTGGCCGGACTCTCCCGACGCGCCCGTTGTTTTTTTGCTCGACGTCAATAACGCTGTGGAGCGAAAACTTCTGGAGCGCTGGATCGAGGAGCACCGCCCGGCGCAGATCGAGCCCGGGGACGTCCACCAGGTCGCCATCCGGCCCAGCCGCAGGCGCGCGCGCGCCGGCCGCAGCCGGTCTGCGATCGAAGCGTTGGTCTGCGCCGAGGACGATCCGCTCTTGCAGCCCCTGCGGGTGGTGTGGGAGAGGGCCGGCCGTTCCAGCCCACATCCGCGCCCATTTCGGGAACTGCTCCGGGTCGGCGACCCTTGGAATCCGGGATTTTTGCGGTCGTGGTTTGTCGCGAAGTGCCGCGGCGAGAGGGTTCGGGTGATTGCTGGAGAGCCTGCCCGAGCCTCGGCGCTGCGGGAGCGTTGGCGAAAACTCGGCGGTGTCGATCTCGGAGAGACCAGCGGCCTGGCGTCGTTCGTCGAGCGCCAGGCGCATCTGGCACTCGAGCGTGCCGAGCGTGCGGCACGCGGCAGCCGCTACAAGGTGCCGCGCTTGGTCAGCGAAGAAATCGTGGCACGACCGGTCTTTCGCGCTGGCATGGCGGCCATCGCGCGACAACTTGGCATCTCAGAGCGTCGCGCGACCCGTCGCGCCGTTCGCTACCTGAGCGAGATGGCGGCTCTTCATAGTCGCCGGATCGCCGAGCTTGCGGCCTATCTGATTCATCTGCTCTACACACGAGGCTATCAGGAGGCGCTGCGTTACGACCGCGACCGACTTCTGGCTGTGACTCGGCTCAGTCAGCGTGCCTGCGTCGTCTTTCTGCCGTCGCATCGCTCGAATCTCGACCACCTGGTCCTGCAATATGCCCTCTGGGAGACGGGCCAACCACCCAACCATACCGCAGGCGGCATCAATATGAATTTCTTTCCGATCGGGCCACTGGTGCGGCGCAGCGGCGTCTTCTTCATCCGGCGCACCTTCCAGGACAACCCGATCTACCGTTTCGTGATTCGTCAATACATTGATTATCTGGTCGAAAAGCGATTTTCCCTGGAATGGTACATCGAGGGCGGGCGCTCGCGGATCGGCAAGCTGCTGCCGCCACGCTACGGAATGCTTGCCTATGTGGTCGATGCCTGGCGGCGGGGCCGGGCCGAGGATGTGTGGCTGGTGCCGGTTTCGATCTCCTACGATCAGATTCAGGATGTCGATGATTATGCCGCCGAGCAGCGCGGCGGGCCCAAGCAGAAGGAGAACCTGGGTTGGTTCATCCGGCTGGTGCGTTCGTTGCAGCGACGGCTTGGCGCGATTCATCTCTCGTTTGGCGAGCCGCTTTCGCTCCGCGCGACGCTTGGGCCCCCCGCCGGCGGGCGGCCGCCATCGGCGGAGACTCTGGAAGTCCAGAAGCTGGCCTTCGAGGTTGCAGTCAGGATCAATCGGGTCACGCCGGTGACGGATGTTTCGCTGGTCACACTCGCGTTGCTGGGCGCCGGCGACGAGGCCTTGACGCAGGAGCAGGTGGCGCGCTCGGTCGGGCCCGTCGTCGCGTATGTGAAGAGCCAGGGCATTCCGGCCAGTCGGGATGGCATTCTGGAGGGCGAGAACGCACTTGATCAGGCACTGGAATCGCTGGTGCAGAGCGGCGTCGTGCAGGCCTATCGCGACGGCCCGAAGCCGGTCTTCTCCATCGGGCCGGACCGCCATCTGGCAGCGTCCTACTACCGCAATACAATCATCCATTTCTTTCTCGCCGGCGCCATTGCCGAGGTGGCATTGCTGGGGGCCAGCCGCACCACCGGACACCGGCGCGAACTTTTCTGGCGCGAGATCTTTGCGCTTCGCGATCTGCTCAAATTCGAGTTCTTTTTCGCCGAGCGTGAAGAATTTCGCACGGAAGTTCTGACGGATCTTGCCAACCGCGCGCCGGGCTGGGAACGCGCGCTCGCCGAGAGCGAGGAGGCGATCCGTCAGATCGTCCAGAACCTTTTGCCCTTGCTGGCGCATCGTGTGCTGCGGCCTTTTCTCGAAGCCTATCTCGTTGTGGCGGAGGAAATCGCTGCGGCGGGTGCCGGGCCCGTGCCAAGCGAGGCCGATCTTTTGGTGCGCTGCGACCACCGCGCCAGTCAGCTTCTTTTGCAGCGACGACTGCGCAGCCAGGAGGCCCGCTCGCGGACACTCTTCTCCTCGGCGTTGCGACTCGCCCGCCAGCGTGGCCTGCTCGAGAGCGAAAGCCCTGATCTGGCGGCCAAGCGCCAGGCGTTCCGGGTGCAGATCACGAGCGTGATCCGGCGTATTTCAGCGATCGACGCGCTCGCCGCAGCAAGGCGCGCCGGGATCGTCGACTAGCGGTGGCGGGACTTGGTGTCTTCGTTCGGGCCGCTTCGCGCCCGGGCCTTCCTCCCGATCTTGCGATGCAGCCGCCACGTGGAAGAAGGCGCTCCTGGTTTCCCTTCGGCCGGGCTCTGGTCCTCGGCGTCATCCTTGGTGCGACGTCGGTGGCGGTGGCAGCGGGGAAAGGCAATCCCACCGAGGTTGCCCCGCCTGCTATTGTGCGCGGTGCGACGTCGGTCGGCGGCGCAGCTCCGCTCGGCGGCGCAGCTCCGCTCGACCAGGACGCGGCCCGACTCGTCGGAGCCGACCAGGGGGTCTACGCCATCAGCGAGACCGGCGAGGTTCTGGCGGCGCGTGCCGCCGCGCGCCCGGTCCACCCGGCGTCAATCTCTAAGATTGCCTCGACACTTGCGCTGCTCGAGCATTTTCCGCCTGAACATCGTTTCACGACCCGCTTGCTCGGCACGGGTCCGGTGCGCGGCGGCGTGCTCGAAGGGGATCTGGTGGTCGAGGCCGAAGGGGACGTGTTCCTGCTGCCCGAGAGCGCGCATCGTCTCCTTGGTGCTCTGGCGCGGCTGGGAATCCACAGCGTCCGCGGCGGGCTGCGGGTGCGTGGTCCGCTGGTCTTTGACTGGAATGCAGACCCGCGCGGCAAGGCCTTGCGTGCCGCCTTTGAGGGTCGCCGTTTCGGCGAGGCATGGGCTCGGAGCCGCACGATCTACCCGGAACTGGCCGATCTCCGATGGAAAGAACTCAAGCTCCGTTTCCATGATGTGGCGCAAAGCGGGGCAGCGCAAGCGCCGGAGCAGCCGCTTGTCGAATTGCGTTCGGCGCCGCTGGTGGACCAGCTCGACGCCCTCAATGCCTGGTCGAATAATGTTTTTCGACAGCTCGCCGAGTGTATTGGCGGACCTCCGGAAATCGAACGAATCGCGCGCGCCCACGTTGCGCCGGAGTTGCGTGATGAGATCGTCATCGACGATGCGGCCGGGGGCGGCAGCACGAATCGGCTCAGTCCGCGCGCGACGGTGGCTCTGATCGCGGCGCTCTCAAAACAGCTGCAGAAGCAAGGTCTCGCTCTCGACGACGTGCTGCCGGTGTCGGGACTGGATCCGGGCACCCTTAAAAAACGGATTGATGGAGCAGGGGAGCGCGGCACCCTCATTGGCAAAACCGGCACCTACGGGAGTCTCGGGGCCTCGGCATTGGCCGGGATGGTACGGACCAGGCGCTGGGGGGAGGTGCGCTTTGCCGTGTTGAACAAAGACCTTGATGTCGAATCGGCCCGCGCCCGACAGGACGCTTTCGTGCAGCGGTTGCTGGAACTCGGCGGCGGCCGCCCTCTTCAGAGCGCGGCCACGGCGCCGCCTCCGGGGCAGGGGGCATTGGACGGTGCCGAGATCGAGATCCTGGCGGCGGAGGGTTTGCCACGGGCGGGGCGACAGAAAGCCCCGTTGACAGGGGCCAAGGCTGGCCGGGGGGCGTCCTCGTGATTCGTCTTGTCGTGCTTGATGGAGCTGCCCTCAATCCGGGGGATCTCTCATGGGAGCCGCTGGCCGCGCTTGGCGAACTCATCGTGCACCCGCGCTCGGCGCCCGCAGAATGCGTCTCGCGGGCGCGCGGGGCGGCCGTCGTTCTGACCAATAAGACGCGCCTTGATCGCTCCTTCTTCGAGGCGCTGCCCGAATTGCGACTGGTGGCCGTTCTTGCCACCGGCACCGATATCGTCGACCTCGAAGCGGCGGCC
>VFKT01000290.1 GCA_009885395.1 Deltaproteobacteria bacterium
CGGGCGTGGGCGTGGCGCGCGGCGTGGGTGCGCCGGGCGTCGGAGCCGCGGGGCCGGGCGTCGCGCCGGGTGTGGGAGCGGCCGGCCCCGGCGTCGCCGGGAATCCCTACTCCCGTCGCCGCTGACCCGGCCGATCAACCGATCGGGTAGAGGGTCTCGCGCGCGGGCAGGCTTTGTCGAGGTACTGGACCGTAGGCGCCATAAAACCAAGATTTGTCATAGTGCCGCCTACCGGATGTTGGCGTGTAGGCCCCATATGCGAATGTCCGGTTCGTCCCATTTAGAAAGGTCCGGTTTCGGGCCACATGGGTGGCATCACGGAGCACGTGACATTCAGCCTCTAAGAACTGGACCGGTTGCAGAGCATGACCCGCATTGCGGAGAAGCGCCTTATCCGAACGCGGGCCGCTGAGCTTCTCAGGATGTCCGAGCGCCGGGTGCGCCGGCTCTACGCGGCCTACCACCAGCGGTCGTCGCCAAGACCACCCCGCCGTCCGCGTCCAACGGGCCATCGGCGCGGGTGACGCGCAGACCGCGGATCTCCGTCGGATCGACGTCCGCATCCGTCTCACCTTGTGCCCAGGCGACCAGGAAGCTCGCGGTGCCCGCCGCGACGCCGGGCCCGAGCTCGTTGATCCCGGAGCGCCGGCTGCCGAGCGAGAGCTGCGTCGCCGTGCCGTCGAGATCGATCCACGCGGCGGCGACGAAGGGTATCGGCGTTAAAGGCCCCTGTGACTCCGCGACGGCATCGGCGTGCCAGACCGCGAGCGTATCCGTGCCGAGCGACGCCGCGCTCGCCGCCGTCGCGGAGAAGTTTCCTGGCATCCCGGGAAATAGTCCGTAACCCACGGCGAGGCTCGCCCGCGTCGGTGTGGAGCCATAGGTGAGCAGAGCGCCTTCAAGATTTTGGAAAATGAGTTCTCCGAAGCAACTCGCGAAGCTTCTCCACAACGCCGCGAAGGTCGCGGGGGCCGCGGACGATACCGCCATCTGTCCGCCGATGACCCACCGGCACTGTCCATACACTTCATGGCTGGCAAGCTCATCAATCGTGCCGAGAGCACCGCCACCCGCGAAGGTCCGGGCATAGATGGATGACAACGACGGGTAGAAGGGCGTGAATGCTGCCCACGCGACGAGATACCCGCTGCCGTCCGAGCCGACCGCGGGCTTGGAAGTCCTCGCCGGTCTCGACGACGCCGTTGTCGCACACTGATGGCTGGACGCATCCGTTGGCGTCGCACCCGGTCGGCACGCTCGGGAACGCGCTGATGCAGGCGGTGTAGCGGGACGTGTCGACACACTTGGCTGCCGCCTTCATGACCTTGTGCGACTGCTTGCCATCGCTCGCCACCCGGCAGCAGACCACCGCGCCCGGGGTCCCGCAGATCGAGAGTATCGCCTGCTTCAGCGCCGTGCCCTTGCAGGCGCGGGCGAGTGAGCCGGCGTCGACGCGCGCGGCGAGGACCGGACGCGCGCACGCCACGTGGTCGCCCTGGTCGAGGGCGGACGCGCAGGGACACGCAGCGTCGATCGCCTAGCGCGCCAGACGCAGGTCCTCGGCGGCGGCCACGACGTCACACGCGGCCGCCGCGGCACGCAGGTTCGAAAACGTCATGACGACAGCGGCGAGAACGACGATGAAACGGCAGGCAAGCGGCATGGGTCCCCCTTTAATAGCGTTAAGGCGCGAAATCTCCGCGACGAGTGGGGCCGACCGGACCGAGTCGGCGAAAGGCGGCTGCCGATGACAACCGGCAGCCGCCCACCAGACGCTGATTAAATCGAGGCGCCTTCCCGCTGAATGGCCACCCAAGCTTTGATGGTTTTACCCGCTTTGATGGGCAAGACACGCCAGAACATAATGAACGGGGTCCCGTCCTTTTTGTAGTTAATGGCCTTTCCTTCGAAACGGCCACCCGCCTTGATTGCTACGGAGAGCCGATCGATGACCTTCGCATCGGTGCCGGAACCTTGCAGGATTCTCGGCGTTTTCCCAATGACCAGATCAGGCTCGTATCCGGTCAGTTTCTTGAACGCCTTGTTCGCGTAAACAATCTTGCCCTCCTTGGAGGTGTCGGTGATCAAAATTGAGTCGAAGCTGTTTTCCGCGAGCGCTTGTAGAAGCGCGAGTCCAACATCCTGCCCGCCCAGCAGTTTCTCGAGATTCGTCGTCATTGCATCCTCTTTATGTTTGTTATCACGTTTCAAAGTATGACGGCTTTTCGTTTGTTGCGCTGGATCGTAGGCGCCACAAACGGCCGATTTGTCATAGTGGCACCTATCCGATTTGGCGGCAAGCTCCCACGCTCGTATACGCTGACGTCGACCGGCAGAATAGTCGTGCGGCTCAAGTCGCGTCACTTAACATTTTCGGCGGATAGGCAAAACAAGCGGCCACTTCGAAAGGCCCGCCCCTTCCCTGCCCCCGGATGCACGTCTGATAACAGCCATTCTGTTAACGTCGCGCCGCGCGATCCCCGACCAGCCCCTTCTTACCGCCCCGGCCCGGCGGAAGCGGGAGACTCAGCCCCCGCCTCCAAAACCCGAAAACCAATGATGAACAGGTCAAAGCGCCAACTCGTCAATTAAGAGCCGGCGCGAACAGCACGGACGTAGTCGCTAACCGTCTTGCCGAACGCGAACGTGTCCCTGTTGCCGAAGTACACGTCCCACGCGCCGGCGGGGAAGTCCTGGTACGTGGAGGACGATCAGTAGAAGTGCGACTGCCTCCAACTGCAAGAGGCGGAAGTTACCGAGCAACCGGGAGTCGCTGCCGCCTTGAAGATCGAGAAGATCATCGGCGCGGACACCGAAGAATCAACCAGCCCCGACAGCTCGTCTATCGTCGGCAGCCGCCAGTCGCATTTCCCAGTAAAGCAGTTGCCGTTGGACGCGCCGTTTAGTGCAGCAAGGAATTCCGTGTACGTGGTGTCGTTCGGTTGGTAGGGGGGACGTCGTGCTTCCCCAAGTGTACGTGGTGTCCTTGTCCTGAATGCCGCTGTTGCTGCAGGCGCTCAGGAAGTCCTGAACCCCAGTCACATCGCCTTCGCTCGCACAGACGCCGGAGCCGGCCTTCGTCTCGGCCGCACCGTATTTGTCCGTAAACGTCGCATCGCACTTGCTGTAGTCCGCCGTGCCGCCCTTGGCCGCAACGCCGGCGTCCACCTTCAAGCGGCAGGCGGCATACGAACTGCTCGCCTTCAGCTGCGACGAGGCGCAGGAGGCAGCAGCATCGGCGGCGTAAGTTGGTCAGGCTCGTCGTTGAATGTGAGAAAACCCAGCATCGGCAAATAGCAGTAGTTGTCGTAATGCCCGTTGAAAAAA
>VFKT01000344.1 GCA_009885395.1 Deltaproteobacteria bacterium
GCCGCACGCACCAGATCCGGATCCACCTCGCCGGCGCCGGTCACCCGCTTCTCGGCGATCCGCGCTACGGCAGAGAGGAACACCAGACCGGCGAGGCAGACCGCGATCGCGGCGGGCTTAAGAGCGGCCGGTCCCACAGCGCTGAGAGAGAAAAGGGCGGGCGTTCAAGCGCTGGCAATTCCGGTCGTCGCAGCACGCCGGAGGCGGGCGCTCCGCTCTTGAATCGGCGCTTGCCAAGGCCGCCCCGACTCGCGTTGCATGCCGAGACGCTCGGCTTTGACCACCCGGCCAGCGGGGAGCCTCTTGCTTTCGAGAGTGTCTGGCCGCCGCCCGATCTGGCGGCGTGGTTTCTGAAGCTGCGCTAAAGCTGCGGCACGCGGCGTTTGGGTCAAGCACCGACGCGCTGCTCTGCGAATGCCTGTTCGAGTCGAAGTGCCGCGGCCCTACGTGTCTTCCGGGTCAAGCGCCGACGCGCTGCTTTGCGAATGGCTGTTCGGCTCGAAGTGCCGCGGCCGGCGATGGCAGCCCGGGCCGGCCCGGCATCTCAAGGAGGGCCGTGGTGAGGGCCGCCAGTGCCGTCCTTGCGCCTTCGCGAATTCCGGTTACCGATTCGAGAAAGGCGCCACTGGTCGAGGTGCCGACCACGGCGGCGAAGATGCACGATAGGGCATTGACGAGCATCGGCCCTTCGATTGCGGGGAGATCCCCTGATTCATCAAGCATCTCGCCCGCAGCGCCGAGGCCGGAGAGCGTGCCGATCGTATCCAAAAAACTCACGAGGAAGAGCGTCAGCAGGATGGGCAGGAACGACAATTCGAGAACGCCGCGGATATCGGCCGAGAACGCGAGGCCACGCAGCGAGAGATCGCCCTGAAAGGGCAGGGCGAACACGGCTTGCGGTGGCGTCGCGACGCCGAGTGCAGCACCGCGATCAAGCCAAAGCCCCCGAGGGCGAGGAGGACGCGCGGATCGCGCAAATCGCCGAGCGCCACCGCGCACGATCCCGGCCTCATGCAAGCCGACAAAGAGCAGGAAGAAGCCGATACCCACCGCGAAAAAATGCTTGAGGCCCGGCGCGATGGAGCGGGCGAGTTTTGGGCCGATCCGGAGAGCGACCAAGAGGGCGAAGGCGATGCCGGCGACGAAAACCGAGCCGAGACGCTGCTACCAGGTGATCCCCAAGGCCCCCAGCCTAAAGGCGAGAAAAGCGTTTTCGCCCATATAGGGCGCGACGGCGAAGGGGCGGTTCGCAACGAAAGCCATCAGCAGCGTCCCGAAAAGCGCGGTCAGGATGGTCGCTACCGTGCTGGACCCCTGCGGGAAGCCGGCGTGGACGAGGATCGCCGGATTGGGGACCACGATATAGGCCATGGCGACAAAGGTCGTCGCGCCGCCGACCACCTCGCGGCGCAAGGTGGTGCCGTGTTCCGCGAGCTTGAACCAACGCCGGGTCATGGCGTTTCTCCGCTAAGAGTGAAGGAAAGCGACGGCTTGCGGGCGCTGTTTCTGCTAGCCCCATTTGGATGTTCGAGCCGACGATCACCGAGGACCAGCAGCAACTCACAGAGACGGCGCATCGCTTTGCCGTGGAGCGCATCGCGCCGCTTGCCGGAGACTACGACGAGAGCGGCGAGTTCCCGCTTCCCGTTTTCCGTCAGGCTTTTGATATTGGATTGATGAATGTCGAAATCCCCGAGGCTTACGGTGGGCTCGGCCTGCAGACGATTGACGGTTGCCTGATTGCCGAAGAGTTGGCCTACGGTTGCACCGGCATCGCCACCAGCGTGATGGGCAACCACCTGGCCGCCTTGCCACTGCTAATCGCCGGCACAGAGGAACAGAAGCAGCGTTGGCTGCCGCTTCTGACCAGCGAATTGAGCTTTGCGGCCTATGCCTGCAGCGAGCCCGAGGCGGGTTCGGATGTCGCGAGCATGCAGACCCGCATCCGGCGCGAAGGTGACGATTGGATCCTGAACGGGCAGAAACGCTGGATCACCAACGGCAGTCACGCGAGTTTCTATACCGGATTTGCGACCCTCGACCCAAAGCTCCGCCATAAGGGAATGGTCGCGTTCGTGGTGGCGCGCGACACGTCGGGGGTTTCGACCGGCCGCAAGGAGAAAAAACTCGGCCAGCGGGCTTCGGATACATCCGACGTGATTTTCGAAGATGTGCGTCTCGCCCCCGATCAGATTCTAGGCGAACCCGGCCAGGGCTTTGGAATCGCGATGGAGACCTTTGATAAATCGCGGCCGATGATCGCCGCCCTCTGCGCCGGACTGATCCACCGCTGCATGGACGAGAGCCGAACCTACGCCCTGGAACGCAAGACCTTCGGCGTGCCGATCGCCCAGCATCAGGCGATCCAGTTCATGATCGCCGAAATGGTCATGGCCTGGGAAGCGACGCGCCTGCTCTATCTGAAGGCCGCCTGGGAGGTCGATCACGAGATCAAGCGCACCTCGACCTCGGCGATCGCCAAGGCGCTGGGTGCCGATTGGGCCATGAAATCCGCAATCGACGCGGTGCAGGTCTTCGGCGGCTACGGCTACACCACGGATTACCCGGTCGAGAAGCTGATGCGGGATGCAAAGCTGCTCCAGATCTACGAGGGCACGGCCCAGATCCAGCGCATCGTGATCGCCCGCAATTTCCTGAGTCGAAGCTGAGGCTGCCGGCATTCGAGCGGGCGCGACGACATTGACGCGCGCGGGCACTTGCCTTGCGCTGGCGGGGCTCGCCGTGCTGGCGCAAGGCTGTTCGGCGATGCGTCCGAGCCAGCCAGATGATCTCTGCTCGATCCTGCGGGACCAGCCCGAGTGGTACGAAGCCTTGCGGGCCTCGGAACGACATTTCGGCGTTTCGCTGCCGCAGCAATTGGCGGTGATCCATCAGGAATCAAGCTTTGACTCGACCGCCCGACCGCCACGTGGCACCTTTCTCTGGGTCTTTCCGGGTGCGCGCGTGTCGAGTGCCTACGGGTACGGTCAGGTTCTCGACGGGACCTGGGATTGGTACGAGGATTCGCGCGGCGGCACGCTTGCGTCGCGCGACGATTTTGCGGATGTTACCGATTTCCTCGGCTGGTACGGCTGGATCGGCGAGACGAAGTTCGGCATTCCGCGCAACGACGCCTACGCCTATTATGCGTCCTACCACGAGGGGCATCGCGGCTACCTTCGCGGCGACCATCGGCGCAAACCTTTCGTCCGTCGGGCGGCGCAGGCGGTCGAACGTCGCACCCGGCAGTATGCCGTGCAGTATGCGCGCTGCCGACGCGAACTCGAGGCCAGCCTCGAAGGCCATTGGTGGTGGCCAGGTTGATTCAGATGCTGATCTGCATCTCTTCGATGCCGGTGATGAAGTTCGAGTTCCGCCACGGCAGGGCGCCTTCATGGACGAGGCGAGCGCCAGGCAAGCCTCGCACGATTTCTTCGAACATCACCCGCAATTCGAGGCGGGCCAGGCTGGCGCCAAGGCAAAAATGAGCGCCGAAGCCGCCAAAAGCGAGGTGGTCATTGGGCTTGCGCTCGACATCGAAGGCGAAGGGTTCGTCGAAGACCTTTTCGTCGCGGTTGGCCGAGGGGTAGAGCAATAAAACCTTATCACCCTCGCGGATCTGCTGGCCGCGCATTTCGATATCGCAGGTGGCCGTGCGAGCCATGTTCTGGATCGGCGAGACCCAGCGCAGCATTTCCTCGACCGCGCAGGCGATCCTATCGGGGTGAGCGGCCAGATGGGCCATCTGCTCGGGGTGGCGAAGAAGCTGCAACATTCCGCCCGTGATGACGTGCCGCGTGGTCTCGTCACCGCCGACCAGGATGAGCAGCGTTTCGTGCAGCAGCTCTTCGTCGTTCAGTCGGTCGCCCCCGATGGTGGCGTGCACCAGCGTGCTGATCAAATCTTCGCGCGGGATCGCGCGGCGTTCGGCAACCACCCTTTGGTTGTAGGCCGAGTATTCGGCGAAGGCCTGCATGGCACCCATCAGAGCCTCGGGTGGTGCCGTCAACGATGTGCCCGACACCATATCGTCGGACCAGCGCAACAGATCGTCCCGGTCTTCGGGGGCGACGCCGAGCATATCCCCGATCATGATCATCGGCAGCGGTGCCGCCACCTCGCGAACGAAGTCGAAGCTGCCCTTGCGCTGCGCGCGAGCGATCAGGTCGGCACAGATGGTGCGGATCTTGTCTTCGTGGTCGGCCACGCGGCGCGGGGTAAAGCCATTATTGACAAGGTTGCGGCGCCGTTTGTGGCCGGGGTCGTCGAGATTGATCATCGAGGGTAGCGGCGGCGAGTCGGGCCGCATGCCCTTGGCGTTGCTGAAGGACGCCGAATCACGCGAGATGCGCTGGACGTCGGCATGGTCGGCGATGCCCCAGACCTGGCCGGCTTCGTCCCGGTAGACGGGGGCGTTGGCCCGCATCCAGGTGAAATGCGGGTGCGGGTCGTCGGCATAGAAGCGGCCATCGACCAGACGGATCGCGGGGTTCTGCGGATGATCGGCCATCTTCAACTCCGGTTGTGTTCGCGAGATCGCTGCCGGGACGGGACGGGACGGATTTCAGCCGCGCGCCAAGAGCGTGCGCATGTATTCACGGCGCATGACCGCAATGCTTTCGATCGAGATGCCCTTGGGGCAGGCGGCCTCGCATTCGCCGTGGTTCGAGCAATCGCCAAAGCCTTCCCGATCCATGGCCTCGACCATGCGGAGCGCCCGACGGCTGCGTTCGGCCTGACCTTGCGGCAGCAGGGCCAACTGACGGATCTTGGCGCCGACGAAGAGCGAAGCCGAGGCGTTGGGACACGAGGCGACGCAGGCACCGCAGCCGATACAGGCGGCAGAATCCATCGCGGCCTCGGCGACATCTTTGCCAATCAGCATGGAGTTGGCTTCAGGGGCCTGGCCGCAGTTCACGGAGATGTAGCCACCCGCCTGAATGATACGGTCGAAAGCCTGGCGATCGACCACCAGATCGCGCAGCACGGGAAAGGCGTTGGCCCGGAACGGCTCGATCGTGATGGTGGCCCCGTCGGCGAATTGGCGCATCCGGAGCCCGCACGTGGTGAGGCCGGCCGCCGGGCCGTGTGGCCGGCCGTCGATCATGAGGCCACATGTGCCGCAAATGCCCTCGCGACAATCACTCTCGAAGGCGATTGGAACCTCGTGCTTGCGTTCGAGGGTGTCGTTGAGGTGGTCCAGCATTTCGAGAAACGACATTTGCGGGTTGATGTCGGAAACTCTGTATTCGACCAATGCGCCAGGGCTGGAGTTGTCGTTCTGCCGCCAGATGCGGAGCGAGTAGGAGCGGGTTCCGTTGGTCGACATCATTTGTAGTTCCGCACGGCAAGGTGAACGTTTTCGAAGGCGAGGCGTTCGCGGTTGAGTCTCGGGCGGCTGAGATCGCCCGTGTATTCCCAGGCCGCCACGTAGCTGAAGTCCTGGTCGTTGCGGACGGGCTCGCCCTCGGGTGATTGGTGGTCGAGGCGCAGATGGCAGCCGGCGCTCTCGTCGCGATGCAGGGCATCGATCGCGATCAGCTCGCCGAGCTCGAGGTAATCGGCAACCCGGCCCGCGTACTCGAGGCTCCGGTTCAGAGAATCGCCCGAACCGGGAATGCTGACATCCTGCCAGAATTGGTCGCGCAGACTGCGGATTTCGCCAATTGCCCGGCGCATCCCATCGGGATCGCGGGACATACCGACCTGGTCCCAGAGGATGCGACCGAGCTCCCAGTGGAAATCACGCACAGTGCGGTTGCCCTGAATCGAGAGCAGCTTCTCGACACCGTTTTTAACCGAGGTTTCCGCTTCGTTGAACGCCGGGTCGTCGCTTCTGGTGGAGCCGGGCTTCTGGCCCGCGAGATAGTTCCCCAGCGTGTAGGGGATGACGAAATAGCCGTCGCAGAGGCCCTGCATCAAGGCGCTGGCGCCGAGGCGGTTGGAGCCGTGGTCGGAGAAGTTTGCCTCGCCCAAAACGTGTAAGCCTGGAATCGTGGCTTGTAGATTATAGTCCACCCACAAGCCGCCCATCGTATAATGGGGCGCGGGGTAGATGCGCATCGGCACGGCGTAGGGGTTTTCGCCGGTGATTTCGCGGTACATCTCGAAGAGGTTGCTGTAGCGCTGTTCGACGGTGTCGCGGCCGAGTCGCGCGATTGCTTCCTCGAAATCGAGATACACGGCCAGGCCGGTCGAGCCGACGCCAAACCCTTCGTCGCAGATATGCTTGGCGGCACGCGAGGCCACGTCGCGCGGCACGAGATTGCCGAAAGCGGGGTAGATCCGCTCGAGGAAATAATCCCGATCGCCCTCGGGGATTTCGTTGGCCGCTCGCGCATCGCCTTTGTTTTTTGGCACCCAGATGCGGCCGTCGTTGCGCAAGCTCTCGCTCATCAGCGTCAGCTTCGATTGGGCGCGGCCTTGCAGGGGGATGCAGGTGGGATGGATCTGCATGAAGCAGGGGTTGGCGAAAAACGCGCCGCGCTTATGGCAGCGCCAGGCGGCCGTGGCGTTGGAGTTCACGGCATTGGTGGAGAGGTAGTAAGCAGTTGAGTAGCCGCCGGTGCAGAGCAGCACCGCATCGCCCGCCCAACGCTCGAGCTGGCCGGTGACCAGATTGCGCGTGATGAGTCCTTTGGCGTGGCCGTCGACCAGAACCAGGTCGAGCATTTCGCGGCGCGCGTGCAGCCGGACTCGGCCTTCGTCGACCTGTCGCATCAACGAGCTGTAGGCGCCAAGCAAAAGTTGCTGACCGGTCTGGCCGCGGGCGTAGAAGGTGCGCGAGACCTGGGCACCGCCGAAGGAGCGATTGGCCAGAGTGCCGCCGTATTCACGCGCAAAAGGCACGCCCTGGGCGACGCATTGGTCGATGATCTGGGTCGACAGCTGCGCCAGCCGGTAGACGTTCGATTCCCGCGCCCGGAAGTCGCCGCCCTTGACGGTATCGTAGAACAGGCGCCAGACGCTGTCGCCGTCGTTGAGGTAGTTCTTGGCGGCGTTGATGCCGCCCTGCGCTGCCACCGAATGGGCGCGGCGCGGCGTATCCTGGATGCAGAAGTTCTCGACGTTGTAGCCGAGTTCGGCCAGCGTCGCGGCGGCCGAGGCTCCGGCGAGCCCTGTGCCGACCACCAGCACGGTGTATTTCCGCTTGTTTGCAGGACTGACCAGCTTCAGATCGAAGCGATGGCGGTCCCATCGGGTTTCGATCGGGCCCTCCGGTGCGCCGGAGTTCAACCGGTCATCGACGATATCGAAATCCATCAGGGCACGACCATGACGATGCCGCGCGCGCTCTGAGGCTCGGCTGCGAAGAAAAGCCAGAGGGGCAAGGTCAGGAAGCCGATCACCATCACGATCGCAAACACGCCGCCAGCCGAGTAGGCCAGCGCCCGCGTGCGTGGCGTCAGCACACCCAGCGATTGGAAGGCGCTCCAAAAGCCGTGCCGCAGGTGGAAGCCAAGCAAAACCGTAACGGCCAGGTAGAACACCAACCAGAGCGGATTCTGGAAGGTCTCGACCACCAGCCGGTAAAGGTCGCGCACGGGTTCGCCATGCAGCACCGTCGAATAGCCTTCTGCGATGCTCGGCCCGAAGCGGAACTGCCAGATATGCAGCACGAGGAAGACCAGCAGCACGGCGCCGGTCAAGATCATGCTGCGCGAAAACACGGTTTGTTTCGAGGCACCGCCCTTACTGGCCACCACGGCGTAGCGGATGGTGCGGGCCGCCCGCCGGTCGCTGTAGACCGCGACGGCCGACACCACATGCGCCAAGACGAGCGCCAGCAATCCGACTTCCATCACCGGCACGATCGCGCCGAGACGGTGCAGCCATTCGGCGTAGCCGTTGAAGGCATCGGCGCCGACCAGCAGCGTCAGATTGCCCGCCAGATGGGCGATGATGAACAACATCAGGAAGATGCCAGTCAAGCCGTTGAAGAGCTTTTTCCCGATGGATGACCACGGCCTGAAGGACGATGCGTTCATGAGGGTGGCTGCTTCTTACCGGTTCCCAGAATCAGCGCAATTGATACCCTTGAGGGTAGGCGGGCGCGTGCTTCAGGCCAGATCCAGAACCAGCTCTCTCGAGCCGTCGATGGTTCGCACGACGCGACCGAGCTCCCGCAGCAGCGGCCCGGTGCGGGCGAGTCGCCCCGTCAGGGTGCCGGGATCACCGGAGCAGAGGGCAAGCGCAGCTTCTGCGATCAGTTCGACCGGCTCGAATAAATCGGGGCGATCGGCCGGAATCACGCCGAGAGCCGCGGCTCCGGGAGTGTGGACTGCGGCCATCGGGGAGAGCGCGTTGACCGCGATGCCGCTGCCATGCAACTCGGCGGCGAGGCCGGTGGTGAAGCGTTCGAGCGCCGCTTTGGTCATGGCGTGGACCAACTCGCCGCTGTTTGCGCTCCAACTTTCAAAGGGCGGGCCGGTTGGGTGGACCGCGGCGGAGGACGATACGTTGAGGATCCAGCCCCGCCCGCGCTGGCGCATCTCCGGCACGACCTGCTGCGCCAGTTCAAACGGTGCTCGCACGTTCAGCTCAAACGCGATGCGCAGGCGCTTCTCCGAGAAGCGCTCGAAGGGCATATAGTAGGCCGCTGCGGCGTTATTGACCAGGATATCGATGTGGCCGAGCCGCCCCAGCGCTTCCTCGATCAAGCGTCGGCGCGCCAGGGGATCACTCAAATCTGCTTGGAGAGGGATCGCGCGGCCGCCCCGGGAACGAATGCGCTCACTGGTTTCGCGCAGCGTACCGGCCAGATGCGGGTGGCTGTCGAGCGAACGCGCGACGAGCGCCACCTCGCAGCCCTCCGCGGCGAGGCGTTCCGCGATCGCGGCGCCGATGCCGCGGCTGGCTCCTGTCACCAAGGCGGTTCGAGCATGGGCCGACATTCGCTTTGGTATACCCCGAATCAACCTGCCGGGGGAAGTGCCGAGGGCGGAGGGCTGCCGGGCGAGCGTCCGTAGGTGCGATCCGAGGCGGAGGCTGGCCATCTGACGCGTCGCATTAGCGCGGCCGTGGACGCTCACCTCGTTGAAAATGTCGGGGGTGATCCGTATCGATCGGTTGGTCGGGAGAGGCTGGGACCGGGGGGAGGGAGAGTTCGCGTACGCGAATTCGACTGGCCGGACTGCACCACCAGCATGTCCGGATCGGCCATCACCCATGTCCCAAGCAGCGCTGCGCATTGCTCTATTGAGCTATCGGGGTAACCCTCGTTCTGGAGGACAGGGGATCTACATCCGCCTGCTCAGCCGGGCTCTGGTTGACCTCGGTCACGCGGTCGATGTCTACAGCGGGCCGCCCTACCCGGAGTTGCTCGAAGGGACGCGCCTGGTCGAGGTGCCGAGTTTGGATCTTTGGGCGGATCCGAGCGGTCGCCGTGCCAAGCCGGGTTTAGCTGCGCTGCAGAGCGCGGCGGATTGGGCCGAGTGGGCGAGCGGCATCACGGGTGGTTTTGCCGAGCCCATCACCTTCTGCCAGCGGGTCGCCCGGCAACTCAAACCCAATGGCGCGGCCGTGCCCTACGATATTGTGCACGACAACGGTTCGCTTGGCCCCGGCCTGCTCAAGCTCAAGCCGCATGTTCCGGTGGTGGCGACGATCCACCATCCCATCACGCGAGATCGCCGCATCGCCTATGGTTCCACCCGTCACCCGGTGGCGCTTTATGGGTACTGGCGGTTCTACAGCGCCTTCCTGCCTAGTCAAATACGAGTCTCGCGGCAACTCGATCATGTGCTCACGGTCTCGGAAGCGTCGCGCACCGATCTTGTCAGCGAGTATGGCGTCGCGGCCGAGCGGATGCGGGTGGTTGGCAATGGCATCAATATCGATGTCTTCCAGCCGATCGCTGGCGTCGAGCGGGTGCATGACCGCATGGTGGCGACGCTCTCGGCGGACGCCCCACTCAAGGGCTTCCGTTATCTCATCGAGGCGCTCGCCAAGGTGCGCGAGCAGCGCCCGGCCGCACATCTGGTGGTGGTTGGAAGTCCCGGTGCGCAGGCCGATACGCTCGACCGGATTCAGGCGCTCGGACTCGGGCAGGCGATCCGCTTCACCGGCAAGGTGGAAGACCACGAGATCGCCCAGCTTTACGCCGAGGCTTCTGTCGCCGTAGTGCCATCGATTTACGAAGGTTTTGGCTTCCCCGCAGGTGAAGCGATGGCGAGTGAAGTGCCCCTTGTCTCAACCACCGGCGGGGCGCTGCCCGAGGTCGTGGGCCGCGACGGTCGTTGTGGCCTGCTGGTCGAGCCGGGCTCAGGCCCGGCTCTGGCAAAAGCCCTGCTCGACATCCTTGGGCGATCCGACGAGGCTCGCCGCGAGATGGGCCGGGCGGGGCGCCAGCGGGTGCTGGAGAACTTCACCTGGAGACGCGCGGCCGAGCGTACGGTCGAGGTCTACCGCGAGGCGATCGGTCGGAGGGCTGCGGCATGCTGACCGTCGAGATGGAAAAACTCGGGCTCAGGCCCGGCGCGCGTCTGCTTGATCTCGGCTGTGGCGAAGGGCGCCATATCATGCAGACCCGGCTGGTCGCCGGCGTCATTGCGGTCGGGGTCGATATTGGCGTAGACGAGGTGCGCTCTGCCCGCGAGCGTATGGCGTCGATGGACGGGCTGCCTCGCGAATTGGGCGGCGCTGCCGAAGGGGCCGGACCCTGGGGCATCATGCGCGCCAGTGCCTATGACCTGCCTTTTGCCGACGCGAGTTTTGATTGCGTGATCGTCTCTGAAGTGCTCGAGCACCTCGAGCACGACGAAGATGCGCTCTACGAAGTGCGCCGCGTGCTGCGCCCCGGCGGCCTGCTGGCGGTCTCGGTGCCGCGCGAAGGCCCCGAGGAGATCTGCTGGATCCTCTCGACCGAATACCGCAACTCGCCGGGCGGTCATATCCGCATCTATCGTGGCGATTTGCTGCCGCAACTTCTCGAACGTGGCGGCTACCGGATCCATGACAGCGGCTATGCGCATGCCTTGCACGCTCCCTACTGGTGGCTGAAATGCGCGCTAGGCCTCGAAAAAAAGGACGCCTGGCTGGTTCAGCTCTACCACCGGGTGCTGGTGTGGGACCTGATGGACAAGCCCTGGATTACAAGAACCCTGGAGAACGCACTCAACCCTTTCATCGGCAAGAGTGTTGTTTTTTATGCGACAAGGAGTGACACGGCATGAGCACGGCCCATCCACACCCCCACCATCCACGACGGGCGGCGCTGCGTCGGGAGCATTTCGAACAGACGGCCGAGTGGGTCGGTTCGAGGCAGGAAGCCGACGGGCTTCTGCCCTGGGCGCCATCGGGAAAGATGGATCCGTGGGACCATGCCCACGCGGCAATGGGTCTTGCCGCGACCGGCCTGCAGGAGTCTGCCCAGCAGGCTCTGCGCTGGCTGGTGCGGCATCAGGAAGCCGACGGTGGCTGGCCGATGGAATTTCGCGGCCACGAGGTGGTCGAATCCACGCGCCAGACCAACCACGCGGCCTATATCGCAACGGCTGCCTGGTATCTCGAGACCGCGCAGCCCGATATCGTTTTTCTGGCGGAACTCTGGCCCAGCATCAAGCGCGCAATCGATTTCGTTGTGCTGCATCAGCTTCCCTGCGGCGGCATCGCCTGGGCCGTTACTGCCGATGGTCGGCCCTGGCAGGCGCCTCTCTTGACCGGGTCGTCGTCGGTCCATGGTTCGCTGGTCTCAGCGATCCGCATCGCCGAACGATTGGGTCGGCCGCAGCCGGGTTGGGTTATCGCTCGCGAGCGCCTCGCCGAGCTGCTGCGCGACGATCTGCGCCGGTTCGAGAATGTCGATCTGGCCGAGCCGGTCGGCCGTCATTCGATGGATTGGTACTACCCGATCCTCGGTGGCGCGCTGCGCGGCAGCGCGGCCCGGGCTCGCCTGCTCGCCGTCGATCTTGTCGAAACTTATCTTGAGGAAGGTGTCGGCTGCCGCTGCGTTGCGGACCAGCCCTGGTATACCGTCGCTGAAACCTGTGAGCTCGTGCTGGCGCTGGATGCGGCCGGACTTGAGGCCCGGGCGCGTCAGGTTTTTTCGTGGATCCACCCGCTTCGCACCCCCGAGGGGGGCTACTGGACCGGCATCACGCATCCGGCCCGGGAACTTTATCCCGAAGGCGAACAGACGCCCTGGACGGCCGCGACCGTGTTGCTTGCCGCCGACGTGCTCGAGGGTCGCTCGCCCACCGCGAATTTTTTCCGGGATCTGGCGGGTCATGATCTGGGTGGAGACGCGGCGCTCGAAGTCGAAGAGATCGGGATGCCCGCCAAGGCGTGAGGCGAGGGCTTCGGGGCTCGCCGGCAAGCCAGCTCAAGAGCAGGAAATTTCAGCCTACTTCCTCGGGTATCGATCGTAAATATAAGTTCCGTAGGTGTTCATGAAGATGGACAAGGCAACCAGCGCAGGGACGGCGACGCGACGCCAACGGCCGGGCCCACCCAGGCCGAGGAACGCAACGAGAACCAACCCGGGGTAAAGGTCGGAGAGATAGCGCGATCCGAACTGGCTATAACCCGTGCCCCAGTAGACGAGATACACGCCGAGACCGCCCAGAATGCCCAGAATCGGTGCGGAGGCAGGCCATTTTCGCCATGAAAGGGCGAAGATCCCGAAGAAAAATGGACTCATCGACCAGATGGATTGGCCTTTGTAGCCGAAGTGCAGGAACGGAAATTCTGCCGAGAATTGAGGTCGTGCGAGCGTGTAGAACGAAAGATTGCGCAGCAGATATTTGCCCGAAAAATAAGACCGTCCGCTGCCCACCTTGTTGAAAAGAACCATATACGGTGACTCAAGAGGGTCGCCGTTGATCCACCACTGCAAGACCAATGCGGCAAGGCCCGGTAGGCTGGCGCCGAAGCCAAATGCAGCCAGACCTCTGATGCGGGCAGCGGTGGAGGTGGCGATGGAGGCCCCCGGATCGGCCGCGCGGCCTTGCCAGATCAGGAGCGCGAAAGTCAGGGCAAAGGGCAGCACGGCGTGGCGGCATTGTCCAGCGATCATATAGGCGACGCCCGCCAGCAGGTGCTGGCGCTTGACGAAACCGAGATAGAGCGCGAGCATCAGGAAAAAGTTCGCCTCGCTGTGCATCAGCAACCAGACATCGCCGCGATGGGCGGAGAAGACCATGGGGGTGCCGAAGGCATAGGCGATCGCCCCGAGGCTTGCGACGTTTTTGCTCTTGTCGAAGCTCCGCAAGAGCAGGTAGAGAAGCACCATGGCCCCGATGATCAGCGCCGTGTTGATCGTGGGCTGGTGCAGCGGGTGACCAAAAATCAGGACGGCAGGCACCAGGATGGCGCTGACCATGGGTGGATAGGCCAGGTAGGTGTGGCCGCCAATCGTGTAGGTCTCCATCCAGCGGTAGGTCCCAGGCATGTAGGGGATGCCGTGGCGGAATTGGTTCGCCAGGAGGACGGGGCCGTTGAAGGGAGTTGTCTCAGGCGTCAGCGCGAACAGAAGTGCTGCGGCCGCGGCCAGCAAAAGCCATGGACGGAGGCCGCGAACGATCGAGCCGGTGGCGACAAGTCTGGAGGAAGGCAGGAAAAGGCGCGTCACGTCGCTGCAAACTAGCACGCTTGGCCGTCGCCGTGTACGCCGCATCGGAGGCGTAGGCGCGAGTGAAGAGACAGCGCTTCGGGTGGAGGGGGGAGAGGGGTTCGGAATGCGGGAAGGTTCAGCCGGTCTGGCCAATGCTTCCACCTTGCCCGCGATGCCAAGCGAACCGCTTGTGGCTCTTTACGGGGCTGCTGGATACGAGGCCTGGCTGGATCTGGGTACCGTTTGGCGCACGGCCGGACGATTGGCGATCACCGCAGAACCGGGTGGCGCGCTTTCGGACGCAGCACTTTCGGAAATTCGGGACCTTCTCCGTCGTCGCAGGCGACTCGCTGCGATTTTTTGCACGAAAAGGCCCTCCGGTAAATCCGTTCCGCTCTTCCATGCCGAGGCCGGGCCGGGGCAGAGCGGCTCGGCGAAGCGGCAGTTCCTGCAGCAGGTTCGTAAAGCGCAGGCTGGATGCAGGATCACGCAGATCAGCCCAGACGATTGGGTCTCGCTCGCTCTCGACTGCGATCGATCCGCCTTTCGTCGGCAGGGGACAGCAGAGGTTCCGATGCTCCGGATGCCTGAGCGTGAGAGCCTCGCCCAGACCGCTCTCTGCGCTCCAGGGATGGAAATATTTGGCTGCTTCGCCGGCGACAAGCTGATCGCGTACTTCCTCGGCCTGGTGCAGGCTCAAGTGTGTCACGGCCTGCTCATGCATTGGGATGAGGCCTTCGCGGCCTGGCATCCGACGCAGTTGCTCTATCACGAGCTGATGACGCGACAGCTTGGCCGCCCGCATATCAATGAGCTACGCATCGGAAGGCAGTCGGTTCCCCCAAACGAAGGCCTTGACAGGTTCAAGCGAAACGCGGGCTTCGCTTCCAGGCCCTGCCACGTCGCTGTTCTCGTCCATCCCTGGGTGGCGCCCGTTCTTGAAACGAGGCTGGCGTCGTTGGCATTGAATCGCCTGCGCAAATGGCTCCTGCCGCATTGGTCGGGGGCTGCGGCCCTCGAAGTTCTGGAACTGGCATGGCCGTCGCGCTGTGCTCTCCAGAATTCCGGCGATCCGACCCGCGGGCCCTCAGCTGTCGGCAGCGATTAGATCAGCGGCTTTTTCGGCGATCATGATCACCGGGCAGCAGGTGTTGCCGGCGGGCAGCGTGGGCATGATCGAGGCGTCGGCGATCCTCAGACCTTCGATGCCGCGCGTGCGAAGCCGTGCGTCAATCACTGATTGGTCGTCCGTGCCCATCCTGCAGGTTCCTGCGGGGTGATAGGCCGTGGTGGCATGATGCCGAAGATAGTGCCGAAGCTCGGCCCGGCTTCGGATCGAGGGCCCGGGTAAGATCTCCTCGTACAGGGGGAAGTTGCGCAGTGCCGGCTCGGCCGCGATGTTCCGAATCTGGCCGATTCCGTCGATCATGGTTTCAATATCGCGCTCGTCGCTCAGGTACTGCGGATCGATCCGGGCTGGACCGAAGGGGTGGGCCTGATTCAACTCGACTGTGCCGCGGCTATGGCTTCGCACCAGGGAACACTCGAGATCGACCGCCCGGGCATTGTGTACAGATTGGAAATGCGTGATGAGCTGAAGATCGACGGCGCCGCCCCGGCTGCTGAGAAATGCCCCGCTCTCGCAGCAATTCGATGTCATCAAGCCATCGGAATGCAACAGAAATTTGACGACTGCCGCAGGTAAATGGCGCAGCGATGCCGGTGAGGCGCGACCGGAACGATAAAGAACGGGAGCGCGGAGGTGATCGCTGAGCCCCCGTCCAACGCCGGGAAGATCGCAATGCACAGGAATGCCGCAGGCCTGCAAATGTTCCGCCGGGCCGACGCCGGAGCACATCAGGATATGCGGCGTGCCGAAAGTCCCAAGGCTGAGAATCACTTCGCGTCGCGATCGGCTGATTCGATGACGGTAGCGTTGGGCATATTCGACCCCAACGGCGCGACCGCCTTCGATGAGAATGCGTCGGATATGGGCGCCAGTGCGAATGGTCAAGCGTTCATGCTTGCCCAGCTCTTTGATGTAGCCGCGGCTGACGGAATAGCGTTTGCCGTTTTTCTGCAACATTGGGAAATAGCCGCAGGTGCCTGCGTTGGAGGAGGAGAGAGGTTCCTTGCGAAGGAGCCCGTTCTGCTCGCAGGCTTCAAGAAAAGCTTCAGATAAGGGAGACCGGTAGCGCGGTGCTTGAAGCCCAAGCGAAGCTTCGGAGTCTTTAAAAGCGCGCTTGATATAGGTAGCCAACTCGTGCCCTGACCAGCCTGGGTTCCCCTGGGCAGCCCAGGCGTCGAGGTCGGTGTCGAAGCCGGCAACCGCGATCATCGCATTGATGGAGGAGCTTCCGCCGACGATCTTGCCCATCGGCAGGGTGATGCTGCGGCCGCCCAGACCGGGTTGGGGCGTGGTCTGATGGCGCCAGGAAAACAGGAGGTAGCCGAGCCGCGTGCTCAGGAGCGGCACATCAAGAAGAAATGGAGGGTAGCCGGGCCCAGCCTCGAGCAACAAAACCCGAGCGTCGGTGCGCTCGATCAGACGCCGGGCGATGACACAGCCCGCCGTTCCCCCGCCGGCGATGATGAAATCGTATTCGTCTGTGGCCCCGGTCATGGACTATTTCTGGAGATTTTGTGACCAAGCCATTCCAGACAGACGAAGGCAAAGCCGAAGCCGCCAACGGCCCAATGGATGGGCAGCAGCACGGTGCCGGCGGCGGCAAGCCGGGCTCCACCACGCCGTTGCAGGAGTTGCAGAAAGCGCCAATGCAGGCCGAGCGGCAGCGTCCAGGCGACAAGGGCCAGAGGGAGTAGGCCGGGATGAAGGGGGAGAAGGAGCAGGCAGAGCAGCAGAAGGCCGGTTGATGCAACCGAGACCCGTCCGACAATATCGGCATTCAGTACCCAGGCGTTGGGGCGCCGGCCCAGTATGAGACGGGCCCAGGGAAGGGCGCGATCCCAAAAATCAGCTTTCACCATCATGGCGAACGTCCAATGCTTGAGATGTGTGCAACTCAGCTCGGGATCAAGAGTGATTTGTGATCCGTGCGCCGAGAGGCGCAGGCCGAACTCCACGTCCTCTAGTGCCGGGCGGTCGTACGCGTTGTCGAACCCGCCCAGATCGAGGAAGAGATCTCTTCGGACCGCACCGCAGCCGGTCCAGAAGGTCGAGGCTGGTCCGGCCGAGCGCTGATGCTGGAAATGGTGCAATAAATTTCTGAATTGAGAGACCAGGCCGGGGGCTCTGGGGTTGTCGTCATAGCATCCGAAAACTGCCGCAAATCCGGGAGTCTGCGACGTTCTCCGTAGCCGTGCCATGCAGTTTTCGGCGAGCACGATATCGGCATCGACGAAGAAGAGAACATCGCCATCGGCCTTTGATGCGCCATGGTTTCGTGCGACGGCCGGTCCGGCTCTTGCGGGGAGTTGAAAGAGCCTGGCGCGAGGGGGCAGATCGTCCGGGGGGCGGAGGCCGTCCGAGACCACGATCAATTCGTCGTCATCGGAGAGCTGACGCAAAACGGCGTTGAGGCACTCTTCAACGCCAGCGTCCCAGCGGCCGACCGGCATGACGACGGAGAGCGTCGGCGGGTGGGGCCTGGAATTTTCGGGGTTGCCACTCATCGTCCGGTCTTTCTGCCTTAGCGCAGGCTCGGCTGCCCGATCCGACGGAATGCCTTCCAGAGAGCCACCCGCCGGAGTCGAACCGGCGACCTA
>VFKT01000380.1 GCA_009885395.1 Deltaproteobacteria bacterium
CCTCGGGCCGCTGTCCGCCGAATGGGGTTGGGTGCTGTGGTGGGCCAGCGTGCTGACAATGACGCTCGCCAATATCACGGCGGTGGCGCAGACCAGTGTCAAGCGAATGCTGGCTTACTCCAGCCTGGCCCACGCCGGCTATCTGACGGCGGCTCTTGCCGTGGGGACGGCGCGCGGGGGCAGCGCGGTGCTCTTTTATCTTGGCACCTATGCCTTCGCCACGATCGGCGCCTTTGGCGTGCTGGTCGCCGTGGCCGAGGATGGCAATGCCCGCGATGGCGAAGATGATTTCGCCGGGCTGGCGCAGCGTCGGCCGATGCTCGCCGGGGCCATGGCGATCTTTATGCTTTCCCTGACGGGCATTCCGCCGCTCGCCGGCTTCGCGGGAAAACTTTACCTGATCGAAGCCATCGTTGACGCGGGCGATATCGGGCTGGCGGTTGTCCTCATCCTGAACAGCGTGTTGGCGACCTTCTATTACATCCGGGTGGTCATCGATATGTTTACCCGGGACCCATTGGGCGAGCCCTTGCTGGTCGAGCCGCGGCCCTATGTGGCCTCAGTTGTTTTTGTCGCCATGGCAGGCAGCCTTTTCTTCGGGATCTTCCCCGATTCCGCCCTGGGTCTGGCCCGTGAGGCCTTTGCGCTGCTCGGTTCGGTTGGGGCGGCTTAGGGCGAGGACCCGATTCCGGTGGGTCGCCCCGCATCTGCCTTCGGGACTGCGGCAGCAGTCCAGGTTCCCGTCGTGCATTTGGGCAAGATGTCGCCGAGATGCTTGGACCTCGGTGCGGATCTGGAATGAATTGAGGCGAGAACTCAGGGATTTTTGGGGTTTCTGCCGATAGTTGCTGGCACCGGGCTTGCGGTGGACGACAAGGCTTCCGGCGGGAGACCTTCGGCGGCGCCGGGGTGCGGCGCATCTAAGGGGCGATTCCGCGCCCAGGTGCGAGTGGGACATGATGAGGAGCCAGCAATTGAGTGGAGGGTGGAGAGCGGGCTTTGCAGCTCTTTGGGTAGTGGCGTTGCTCGGGCTTTCTGGCGGTTCGGCGTCGGCGGCAGCCTCGGGCGAACCCCAACTGCGTGGGCTGCGGATCGAACCCGCCACAGCTTCTCTCGCGCCGGGAGCCACGCTGACTCTCAGGGCCTTTGGGGTCTACGACGACGAGACCGAGCGCGACCTCACCAGCGAATGCACCTTCGCGTCGAACCGTCCCGAAGTTGTCTCGGTCTCCGGAAACCTTCTTCGGGCGCTTCGGGAGGGCAACGTCAAGATTACCGCAGAACATACGCCGACGGGCGAGGCCGCCGATGACGAGGCCGAGATCGAGGTTCCGGGCATTGAGGCCCTGATGCTCTCTCCCACGACGGCCATCCTGAGCGGCGGTCAATCGGTTCAGATCCGGGCCCTGGCGCAACTCGCCGACGGCCAGAGCGGCATCGATGTCACGGAACTTCTGGAGTGGGGATCGACCCAGGGCACGGTGGGCTCGGTTTCGAATACGGCCGGCTCGCGCGGGCGGGTGAAAGGCCACCTCATCGGCACCACCGAGATCGAGGCTCGCGATCCGTCCTCAGGCACCCGTTCCGAAAGGGACGCGGTGCTTGTCGAGGTCACGTCTGACGATCCTGCCGGTGGCGGAGGAGGCGGTGGTGGCGGCGCGCTCGATATCCGCGACCTCGTCCTTGAACCGACGGATTTGAACCTGCTCACCGGCGAAACCCACCGCGTCGTGGTGAGGGCACAGCTCGGCGATGGCTCGACGCTTGACGTCACGAGCGCGTGTACGTTCGAAAGCACCCGGGCCCGCAGTGCGACGGTTTCAACGGGAGCTGTGGTGGCCGGCGTCGGTGCGGGCCGGGCGCGCATCCGGGTCCGGCATTCCAACGGGGCCAAGGCGTCGCGCGATCTCGAAGTCTGGGTGGGCGAAATTGAGCAGATTGCTCTCACGCCCATAGGTGCTGTGCTTGAACTGGGTGCGAGTCAGGCATTTTCAGCGCTTGCGACCTACGATAACGGCCGCAGTGCCGACATCACCACTCGGGTCCGTTGGTCCATCAAGAATGTGACGATTGCCAGCGTCGGCGCCGAGGGTGCCGCTGCTGGGCGGGTAACGGCCACAAATCTTGGCGAGACCATCCTGTGGGCACATGATCCACTTTCTGGCGAGCGGTCGCCCGACAATGCCGGGCAGATCATTGTGGTCGCGGAAGGCGGAGTCCCCCCAACGGAGCCAGGCGAGGAAGCGCCCGAGGATCTTCGTGCCCTGCAGGATCTGGTCTTCGAACCCTCGTTGCTCCACCTGCTGCCAGGCGAGAGCCGACCGGTGCGGGTGATTGCGGTCTATCGCGACGGTTCGCGTCGCGACATCAGCGACCGCGTCGAGGTACTGCCGCGAAATCGGCGGGTGGTGGAGGTCGATGCGAGCGGTTTGGTGACCGCGCTTTCCGGCGGCAGTAGTGAGCTTCAGGCTCGCGACCCCGACAGCCGCCGTAGCGCACGGACTCCGGGTCACGTCACCGTCGCCAGCCTGGTTGGCCTGCGCATCGATCCGCCATCGGCCACGTTGGCGCGCGACGAAACCGTGCAATTTCGGGCCTTGGCCGATTACAGCGATGGTTCGCGAGGCGTCGATGTCACGGCGTTGGTCAATTGGGAGTCGAATCGTGACGATATTGCCACGGTCGATCAAAGCGATCGCCGAGGGCTGGTCACCGCTCTTCGAGACGGGGTGTCCGAGATCGGTTGCGAAGAGCCACATTCGAGATTCTCCTGTGATCGCTCGACCGGAACCGTCACCGTCGGCACACCGCCTCCCGGCGAAGAACCCGTGCCTGGCGATATCGTCGATCTCGTGATCGAGCCGCCGCAGTTGGCGATGGAACTCGGTTCTAGCGCGACGGTGTCGGTCCTGCTTCTCCACGCCGACGGCTCGACCACGCCGGTGACCGAAAACCTGCGCATGATCTCCATGGCCCGCAGCATCGTGGCGACCGCCAGCGGTGGGAAGCTCCAGGCGCGGCGCGGCGGATCGACCGAGGTTGAGGTTACCCACCAAACCACCGGATTGACCAAACGTTTTGCGGTCCTCGTGCGTACCATCGAGCGGATCTACGTCGATCCGCCGAGCGTCACCCTGCGCAGTGGCCAGGCGGTCCAGCTTCGTGCCTTGGCGGATATGAACGACGGCACCCACGGCGTCGACGTAACGGCGCAAGTACGTTGGGATTCGCTGGACCGCAGCGTGGTGGAAATGGACCGTGAGATCGCCGGTCGTGTGTTTGGCATTGCTGCCGGCTCGGTCCGGGTCGAGATCCGCCACGAGTCGTCGCGCACACGATCCGATGCCTCGACCGGGACCATTCGGATCTCTGATACCCTGCGCCGGCTCTCGATTACGCCGGCTCTGACCAGCGGTCGTGTCGGCGACCAGATTGCCTTCAACGCCATTGGTACGTTTGTTGACGGCGCCACCACGGATATCACAACCGATGTGATCTGGAGGGTGACTCCGATCGGCGCCGGGACGGTCGACGAAGCCGGACGGGTACGCATTCTTCAGGGGGGCAGCCCGATCATCGTGCGAGCCGCGGATCTGCGTTCGGGCCTGTCCTCGACGCTCAGCGGCGGCGATGCCCGCATTGATGTGTCGGCTGCGGTGCTGGGTCTTCAGGTGGGTACGGGCACCTTGACGCAAACCCCAACCACCATCACCTTGGCGCCGGGCGAGACCGCGCGCCTGGTGGCGCTGGCCATCGACGGCGGCCCGGCGGCACCACTCAACGTCTCGGCACGCGTGATCTGGGCGAGCACGGACGCGGCTGCGGTCTCGGTCGAGGCGACGGGTCTTGTGACCTGCCAGCGCGACGGACAGGCCATTATTTCGGCCACGGATCCGGTGACCGGGCTGGTCTCGACCAACTCGCTTGGCAACACCACGGTGGTCTGCGGCGGCGCGGCAGTGGCGCTGCGGATCGAGCCGGCCGTCTATGATCTTGATTACAAGAAGAGTCGCCAACTGCGCGCCTTCCGGGTCTACTTGGACGGTCATGAAGTCGAAGTCACCTATAAGGTCAACTGGTCCTCGGCCGATCCCAAGGCCGTCAGCGTGGTCGCCACGGGGGCATCCGGTGGACGGGTCACGGCGCATGACGACGCGATCGTCACGATTTCAGCCCGCGACCCGGCTTTCAATCTCTCAAGCAATGATAATGGCGGCGGCAATGGCGTCATCACGGTCCGCAAAACACGCACACGCCTGCAAATCTTCCCGATCTATCCGGTCAGCGCCGATTCCGACGGGGTCTGGCGTGGCCCGATCGGCCAGATCGTGCGTCTCAAGGCCAAGGTGACCTACGCCACCGGCGCCACCCAGGGCGTCAATCTGAGGGTGCAGTGGATCTCCTCGGCGCCGACCGTGGTGCAGATGGGCGACGGCGTCATCCTGCCGATCAACAACGGGACGATGCTGCGAGCCGGCGAGACGACGATCACGGCCCTTTGGCCACCCGACGAAGCGTCGGCGGGGGCACTCAGCGACACGATCGAGGTCGAGGTCACGGGCTGAGGTTTGGCCCAAAGCCCGCTCCGGCTGCGGCGAAATCGCTTAGTCGGTGACGGGCTTGAGGAAGACGCGTCGCACCAATCGGAGAAAGTTCTCCTGCAGACTCGCCAGATCTTCCTGCATGCCGTGTCCCACCCAATTGGCCAGATGGATCTGGTCGATGCCCGAGAAGAGCGCCCCGAGGTAGGTCGGGTCTTCGTCAACAAAAACACCCGCCTCGACGCCACGCCGGAACAGGGCGGTCTGCAGGGCGAGGATCTCGACGATGATCGGATGCGAATCGGAAGCGGCCGTGCGGGCTATCGTCGCCCAGGCGGCTCCCAGCCGAAGGTGCATTCTGAGAAAGTTGGGGTGGGCGAAAAAAAACGCGATATAGGCACGGGCGAGCGCATCGAGTTCGGTTGCGGGCGCCAGGCCCGACGCCAGCGCCTCCCCGGCCAGCGCCAGGATCTGCTCCCGCCGGCGTTCGAGGATCGCCGCGAAGATCTGTTCCTTGCCGGCAAAGAGTCCATAGATCGAGCCCATGGAAAGGCCCGCCTGGCGGGAAATATCCTGGACCTTGGCGGCCTCGAAGCCCTGTTCGGCGAAAACGGCCTCGGCTGTGCTGAGCACATGCTCCCGGTAAAGCGATTCCCGCGCCTCCCGTGCTGCCTCCCGAGGCCCAGCGGCCTTGCGGTTGGTGCCTTCGCTATCGTCGGATGAAACGGCCATGCGGGGGTTCCCGTTCGATCCTCGGCAGTATACGGGCAGGGAGCCGATTGACAACTCAGCCTTACGAATTGTAATTCGGAAAATCGAGTCGCGCATTCGATCGTCTGAACGGGGGCTGCGATGAGCGCCGGAGAGCGACGTTTTCAAGAACTTTGGATCGGAGGCCGCGCGGTTCGCGCCGAGGCCGGGGTGTATCCGATCATCAACCCGGCCGATGGCAGCATCGCCGGTTACGCCCCCGTGAGTTCAAGGGCACAGGTTGCGATGGCGGTTGATGCGGCTCGCCAGGCCTTTGACCAGGGCCCTTGGCCACGGCTGAGCGGCATCGAACGCGGCCGTCTGCTGGCCGAAGCCGCTGCGGCGTTCCGGCGAGCCATCCCCCAGTTGGTCGAGCTGACG
>VFKT01000176.1 GCA_009885395.1 Deltaproteobacteria bacterium
ACGTTCTCTGATCTGACTGATCCAGGAGTCTCGGGGCCCTTGGCGGGGCCCCGAGACCTTGGTAGGCGGTGTCTCGCCGGCGATGAGTGTTTCGGGAGAGATCCGTGCCGAAGCGTTGCAGAAGCGCTTCGGCGATTTCGTCGCGGTGGAAGACGTTTCGTTTTCCGTCTCGCCCGGCGAGGTGGTTGGTTTCCTCGGACCGAACGGAGCCGGCAAGAGCACCACCCTGCGGATGCTGACCGGCGTTTTCCCGCCGACCTCGGGGCGTTGTTCAATTTCTGGCTACGACGTGGTGAGTCAAGCAATCGCCGCTCGCACGCAGCTCGGTTATCTGCCCGAGCGCACGGCGCTCTATACCGACATGACGGTCGAGCGCTATCTGCGCTTCGTCGGCGAGATGAAGCGGATTCCATCGGCGACGCTCTCCCGTGCCATCGGTGCGGCGATGGCGGCCACCGCAATCGCCGATCGGGCCCGCCGGCTGATCGGCACGCTCTCGAAAGGCTACCGGCAACGGGTTGGGATCGCGCAGGCTTTGATGGGCGATCCCGCGGTGCTGATTCTCGACGAGCCGACTTCCGGGCTCGATCCGGGGCAAGCGGCCGAAATCCGGGTCTTGATCAGAGGACTCGCCGACGCCCGTCGCACGGTGGTGCTCTCGAGCCATATTCTGCCAGAAGTCGAGAGCATCTGCTCGCGGGTGATCATCCTGGCGCAGGGCCGGGTGGTTGCGGTTGACGAGCCCTCGCGACTCGAAGAGCGGCTTCGTCCGCATCGCCAGGTGGTGGTTCGCGCGCTCGGCGAGGCGGCGGCACTCGAAGCCGTCGTACGCGCCGTTGCGGGGGTGATTGCGCTCGAAGGTGGGATCGAAGCCGATGGTACGGTCCGCCTGCTGGTCGGTTTTGCGCATCGCACCGATATCCGTCGGGAAATCGCCGCAGCGGTCGTGGGCGGGGGGTTCGGTTTGATCGAACTCGAGCCTGTCGTGATGACGCTGGAAGAGATCTTTCTTACCCTGGTTGGGCGCCCAGATGGCGTTCGGGAAGGGGTGTGAACGGAATGCGTGCGGTCTTCTCGGTGACCCGGCGCGAGCTCTCCACCTATTTCGGCTCGCCGACGGCGTATGTGCTGCTCGCGGTCTACCTCGTGCTTTCGGGCTATTTCTTTTATAGCGACGTCGCTTTCTTCGTGACCTTTGGCGCGCAGTATCTGCCGACAGCGTTGTGGCGTTATGTCTTCCTGGATTTTCGGCTGGTGACGTTGTTGGTGTTGCCGCTGGTGACGATGCGGCTCTTCGCCGAGGAGCGCAAACTCGGCACGATTGAATTGCTCTGGACCCTGCCGGTGCGGGATTGGCAGCTCGTGCTCGGCAAGTTCCTTGCGGCTTGGAGTTTTTTTGTCGTTCTGATCGCCTTGGCGATCATCCCCTTCGGGGTCTTCTACGCCTTCCATCCCTTCGCCCTCGGACCCCCGACCGCAGCCCTGCTCGGACTGCTCCTGCTTGGCACGGCGTTCATCTCCTGCGGCCTCTTCGCGTCCACGCTCACCGAGAACCAGGTGGTGGCGGGCATGGTGACCTATGGGATTCTGGTTTTCTTCTGGTTCATGACCTGGAACGAGGCCGTCGGCAGCGAACAATGGATCCGGGTGCTG
Source organism: Deltaproteobacteria bacterium (assembly GCA_009885395.1). Lineage (GTDB taxonomy): Bacteria > Desulfobacterota > Binatia > UBA12015 > UBA12015 > SXLG01. Next base: position 1,654 of record VFKT01000176.1, read on the forward strand.
CTGCTGCTTTCGCTATTTGATCATTATCTTGGCTTTGCAACCGGTTCAATTTCATCACTGGATGTCGGCTACTTCGTCTTCTTCATCGTGTTCTTCCTCTACGCCGCCCTGCGTTCGCTGCAGAGCCGGGCATGGCGAGGGGTGGTCTGATGTTGCGGCGGGCCGGTTGGCATCTGCTGGCGCTCGGATTGGAATTCGGCCTGCTCGGACTGGCGATGGTGCTGGCTCTCGCCGTGCTCTTTGCCCATAATATCCGCTTTGATCTGACGCCGACGGGGGAAAATACGCTTTCGGCACAGGCCCGTCGTGCGGCGGGCCGACTCGATCGCGATGTCGAAATCGTCGTCTTCTATTCCAGTCGCGAGCAGGGACAGGTGCGCGATTTCAAGGAGATGTTGCAGCGCTTCGAGGCCGAGTCGCCGAATATTTCATTTGGCATGGTGGATCTCGATCGCAGTCCGCTGCTGGCGAGTCGCTACGGGGTCTCGTCCTATGCCACGGCCGTTTTGAAGACCGCGTCCGGGCCGCCGGTGGTGGTGCGACAATTCGATGAAGCGTCGTTGACCACCGAGCTGATCCGCCTGGTCGAGGGCGTGGCCCGGCGGGCGGTTTTCGCCGTGGGGCATGGCGAGCACGATCCCTTCGGCAAGGATGAGAGAGCGGCGCTCGGCGTGGTGGCACGTCGACTCGAAGCCGAGAATTATGTCATCGACCGCAGCGTGGATCTCCGCGGCGGGGTGCCGGATGCGACAGCAATCGTGGTGGTGGCCGGTCCGAAGACGGAATGGGCGCCTTCCGAGATCGATGCGCTGGAGCAATTCCTGGCGGCGGGAGGGGGCGCGCTGCTCCTGCTCGAGGCTCGCGCCCCCGAGAGCGTGCAGGCGCTGGTGCGTCGCTACGGGATTGCACCGGGCAACGATCTGGTTGTGGATGAACGCAACCGGCTTTTCTTTGCCGATGCCTTCGCGCCGCAGGTCGCGCTCTTCAACGAGCAGATCATGCCCTATGTGGGCGCACCGCCTGCCGTGCTGCCGGTCGCCCAGTCGATCGGCGTCGAACCCTCGGCAATCGAAGGCGTCGAGAGTACGCCGCTCGCTTTCACCGGAGCGGATACCTGGGCACGAGCAGGCGATCCCTTGACGATCGACCCGGATTCGCGCCCGCTCTTTCGCGACGGCACCGATCTGCGTGGTCCCGTGCCGATCGCGGCGATTGCGCGCATTGGGAGTGCGGTGCGTGCTGACGAGCAGGCGGGCTCCCTGATCGTGGTGGGCGATGTCGATTTCGCCACCAACCTCAATGCCCCGCAGCTTGGCAACATCGATTTCTTCGTGAACCTGGCGCATCTGGCCGCCCGTGCCGAAGCCTTGATCGGTGTCCGCGAATCGCGGCGGGCGCTGCCCTCGGCCTTTGCCCCGATCTATCTCACGGCGGCACAGGGCAGCGTGTTGTTCTGGATCTCGGTGGTTTTGTTGCCGGCGGCCGTCCTCGGCTTCGGCATTTTCGTCGGCTGGCGACGCCAGCGACGGGCCGATCGCTAAATGGTCGGTCTAGCCGAGCGGCCGTTTCGCCAGGCGGCCCGGCGCCTCGTCGCCATTGCGGCTGTCGCGACCGGGCTCGGCCTCTCGGTCTGGTTCGATGTGCTGCCTCGGCTGGAGGCGCCTCCCGTGCGGGAGGGCCGGCCGCTTTTATCCCGAGAGCTGCCCTTGAACCCAAAGATCGCCCTCCGCTGGCGAGAAAAAGATTTCAGCCTCGAAAAAAGCCCGGCCGGTTGGGAACTGGTCGAGGCGGGGGCCCGTTCCCCGATTCTGGCCTCGCGCGGCGAGGACTTCCTGCGCGGCCTGCGCGAGGCACGGATTCTCTCGCGAATCGGTGGCCCAGAGGGCGATTTGGCGGAATTCGGACTCGCTCCGGCCCGGGGCTTCATTCGCATCGAAAGCGTCCCGCCCGTCGAGATTTTTCTCGGAATGAGCAACCCCCCTTTGACCGGGACATATGTTCAGGTATTTCCCGGTGGTGAAGTGGACCTGGTCGGAGCTGCTCTCCGGGTCGAGGTCGAAACTCTCGCGGCCATGGTGGCGGGTTCGGCGAGCAAGCAATCTCCGGAGGTAAATTCGTGAAATTTCGTCTGACGGCTCTCGGGGCCCTTGCGGCAGCGTATGCGTTTTCGTCGACGCCGCTGGCATTTGGGGCTGATGCTCCTGCTGGAGCATGGAAACTCAACAAGGATAATTGGCAGAAGGCCGAAGGCCTGCTGCCAGAGCCCGTTCTCAAGCGGGTTCAGGCTGGTGATTACACCTACACCGTGGTCCCCACCGATTCGCAGAAGTTCCGCGAGAACTTCACCCAGGCGTACTGGGCCGCGTCGGAGGCGAATGAGGGCAAATACGACCTCGACGTCGAGACCTGCGGGCTCAAGCTCAAGAGCACGGGCAAGATGCCCGATAATGTCTTCGGTCAGGCGTTTCCGCGCATCGATCCGAAGGATCCGCTCGCAGCCTGCAAGGTTGCCTGGAACTTCTACCTCGCCAACCAGATCGGCGAGGGCCAGGGCGCGACCTTCACGCTCAATGGCATTGATCGCAACGGCGAGTTCCGTCGCATCAAGATGTGGCTCCACACCAATTCCTATCTCGGCCGCACGGTGGCGGCGAAGGAAAACCCCGAGAACCTGCGCGGCACTTCAATGTCGCACGCCATGGAGCCGGCCGACGCCGAGGGCGTGAACATCCTGGGTCAGTCGATCAACGATTGGACCTCGCAGGATAATATCTGGGCGTACCTGCCTCAGATGCGCCGCGCGCGCCGGGTGAACGCGGCGACGCGTTCGGACCCGATCGCCGGCCTCGATATCTTTTCCGACGATCTGAACTGCTACGCGGGCAAGCCCGAGTACTACAAATGGAAACTGGTCGGCGAGCAGAAAATCTTTGCTCCGATCGTTGGGCCTTACGCGCTCGAGCAGACCAAGAGCGGTGACTCGCGCTACGAAGTCAACATCCCCTATTTGAAGGGTGGCTACGAGACGCCGGGCAACGAAGGCGCGCCCTGGCAGATCACCGAGAATCTGGTGCTGGTCGAGCGGCCGGCGTGGGTTCTCGAGGGCGAGTCGACCGATCCGTTCTACAATTTCGGCAAGGTCATCATGTACGTGGACAAGGAAATGAACCGCATCTACTGGAAGCAGGTTCATAACCGGGCGGGCGAGTATTTCTACACTGCGATGTGCTCCTACCATTGGTCGAAGAGCGAGGACGGCTCGTTTGGCGCCACCACGCCGAATATGGTGATGGGCGTCAACGACAAAACCGACCGTGCCGCGCTCGGCGGCCGCTACCAGGGCCAGTTCATCGAGCGTGACTTCGATCCGAAGCATTTCTCGCTGCGCGCCCTGTCGCGTCTTTCCGACTGAGTTTCGGGTTTCGGGGCCCGACCCCGAACGGCATTTTGGGGCCCGGGTCGCTTAACGGCGGCCCGGGCTTCGTCGTCTGCAGGGCAGACGCGATGTAGGGGGTTTCGTTGGGATCGATCTTCGGCCATCTTTTTAGGATCTCGAGCTTCGGCGAATCGCATGGCGGTGGCGTGGGGGTGGTGATTGACGGCTGCCCGCCTCGGGTTCCGCTGGCACTCGAAGAAATTCAGGTCGAACTCGACCGCCGCCGACCCGGGCAGAGCACGCTGGTCACGCCGCGCCAGGAGGCCGATCGGGCCGAGGTTCTTTCGGGGCTGCTCGACGGCCTGACGCTGGGGACACCGATTGCGATCCTGGTTCGCAACGAAGATGCCCGCTCGGCGGCGTATCAACCGATGCGGGAGGTCTATCGTCCCTCGCACGCGGACTTCACCTACGATGCCAAATATGGTATTCGAGCGTGGCAGGGCGGCGGTCGCTCCAGCGCCCGCGAGACGGTGGGACGGGTCGCGGCCGGTGCGGTGGCGCGCAAGGTGCTCGCGCATCTCGCGTCGGTGGAAATCGTGGCGTGGGTCAGCCGGGTGCAGGATATCAATGCCGAGGTCGATCCGGCGACGGTGTCGCGCGCGGCCGTCGAAGCCACCCCAACCCGCTGCCCAGACCCGCAGGCCGCGGCCGAAATCGTGGCCAGAATCGAGGCGGCGCGTGCCGACGGCGATTCCTTGGGCGGGGTCGTCAAATGCGTTGCGCGGCGGGTACCAACGGGTCTCGGCGAACCGGTCTTTGATAAACTGGAAGCCGATCTCGGTCGGGCGCTGCTTTCGCTGCCGGCCTGCAAGGGTGTTGAGATCGGCTCAGGCTTTGCAGGCACCTATCTGCGAGGCTCGGAACACAACGACCCTTTCGAGATGCGCGAAGGTCGCGTGCGAACCCGCAGCAACCACTCGGGCGGCATTCAGGGCGGCATCTCCAATGGCGAAGATATTCTGCTCTCTGCGGCCTTCAAGCCAACGGCGACCATTCGAAAAATACAGGATTCAGTCTCCTCGGACGGAGCCAACGCCACCATCGAGGGCAAGGGGCGGCACGATCCCTGTGTGCTACCGCGCGCCGTGCCGATGGTCGAAGCGATGGTGGCGCTGGTGCTTTGCGACCATTGGCTGCGTCAGCGCGCGATCTCCTGAGCCGACGTCGGCGCTGAATTCAGGGGGCGGTGGCTGGAACCGCGCGAAAGGCGATCGTATCCGAAGAAAGGGCCTCCACCACCGACGTATAGGTTGGCCCCGTGGCGACGAACGACAACGTTTGCGTGGCAAGGCCGGCGTTCGCATTGAAGTTTGATGTCG
>VFKT01000328.1 GCA_009885395.1 Deltaproteobacteria bacterium
ACCCGTCGCCACGCGCCGGCGCCAACGCGCCTGCCCCAGGCGGAGAACCTGTGGTGGCTTTCGTGCCGCCGGAGCCGACCCGCAGCTGCCGCAGAACCACGCATCGTAATCCCCCGCAGCGGCCCGCCTGATTTGCATCAACCGAACAGATGTTGGATTGAGCGGTTTGGAGGATCCCACCGTTTTGCACGGAGGAACGTGAAACATCGCGGCAACCACCTGCAGAGATCAGACCGCCGTCGACGCCGCCCGCGCCGTTCTTGAGCGGCTCTTTCGCGATGTGCAACCCGCAATCCGCTGCCGTCTCTGGGATGGCAGCGTGGTCTCGGTCGGAGAGCCGGGCGAGACCACGACCCGCACCTGGCTCTTATATTCGCCAGCGTCATGGCCAGGCTTCGAGCAGAACCTGCTCGGCCTCCACCAGCTACTGGCACAACCCAGCAGCACCGCCCGGCGCGAAGCTCCAGTCACCTGCTAAGCGATCTACGCCGGCTGGCCACAGCCGCCGGGCCGGGCGCAATCGGCCGTCGGCTGAAATCTCTCAGACGGGCACGCGGCGCAATCGGCAGCAGCAGAGGAGGAAGATCGGATGCGAAAACGGAAATTCTGGGGTTGGGGCTTCGAGGGCAATGGGCTCGACGCCGGGCAGGAAGCGAAACTCGGAGAGGCGCTCGCCGCGCGGTTCGGCGGCCTGCCCCCGGCCCTGCCGATTCCGCGCATCGAAGAAATCGACCTGCGCCCGTCCCGCCTGACGCCTCCGGCTGCATTGGCTCCGATCTGTTCACTTGATGCGGAAGATCGGGCCGGACATACCTATGGAAAATCATTCCGTGACATCGTGCGTGGACTGCGGCGCGAGTTCACCCATCCCCCCGATATCGTTGCCCGGCCGCGCAACGAAGCCGAGATCACGGCGCTGCTCGATTGGTGCGACCAGGCCAAGGCGATCGCCATCCCCTACGGTGGCGGCTCGAGCGTCGTCGGCGGCATTGAGCCGCCACGGGATGACGAACGGCCCGTCGTCACGATCGACCTCGAACGACTCGACCAGGTTCTCGAGATCGACCGCACGTCGCGTGCCGCCCGCATCCAGGCTGGCATTTATGGTCCGGCACTGGAGGACGGGCTTCGCCCGCACGGCCTCACCTTGCGCCATTTCCCGCAATCCTTCGAAATGAGCACGCTGGGCGGCTGGATCGCGACGCGCTCGGGCGGCCATTTCGCCACACTCTACACGCATATCGATGAATTCGTCGAATCACTCCGCGTGGTCACCCCGCGCGGGGTGCTCGAAAGTCGGCGCCTGCCCGGCTCTGGCGCCGGCCCGAGCCCGGATCGACTCTTCATGGGATCGGAAGGCATTCTCGGCATCATCACCGAAGCCTGGATGCGTTTGCAGGATCGGCCCCGGCTCCGGGCCTCGGTTTCGGTGCGCTTCGAAGAGTTCATGGCGGCCGCCGAGTGCGTGCGGGCCTTATCGCAATCCGGCCTCAACCCCTCCAACTGCCGTCTCCTCGATGCCGATGAAGCGCTCAACTCGGGTGCCTCCGACGGCAAGCATCATATCTTGGTGCTCGGTTTCGAGTCCGCCGACCACGACCCGGCGGCACTGATGCAGCGCGCGCTGGAACTCTGTGGCGACCACGGAGGCATCGCCGACGGCCTGGGGGCGACCCGCACGGAGGATGGCGGTGGCCGCGAAGGCTCGGCCGGGGCCTGGCGCAAGGCCTTTCTTGACGGGCCCTACCTGCGCGACAGCCTGGCACGGCTCGGCGTCATCAGCGAGACTTTCGAGACCGCCACCACCTGGGATAGCTTCCCGGCGTTGCACGCTGGCGTCGGCGAAGCCGTGCGCGACGCGTTGCAGCGGGTCTGCGGGGCGGGCACCCTCAGCTGCCGCTTCACCCACGTCTACCCCGACGGTCCGGCACCCTACTATACCGTGCTTGCGCCGGCCCGCGCCGGCTCGCAGCTCGAACAATGGGCCGAAATCAAGGCCGCCGCCTCGGAAGCCCTGCTGCGCCACGGCGGCACCATCACCCACCACCACGCCGTCGGTCGCGACCACCGCCCCTGGTACGATCGCCAGCGGCCCGATCTTTTCCGCGACGCACTGGCGGCGGCGAAGCGCAGCCTCGATCCACGTGGGATGCTGAACCCAGGCGTTCTGCTCGACCCGAATCGCGGCTGAGGGGGAAATTTTTTCAGTTTTGTCTCATATGCAGTTGATCGCACCCGCCTATGGGGATCTGCTCGGCGGCGACGGCACGCGCTACCGCGACATCGCGTCCAATTGCCGCGGCGGCACCTACCCCTCGGAGCTGTACCGAGAAGATCGACCGCCTTGTGGCCGTCCGAGGCGTGCGGACGGCTTCGAAATTAAACTTCTCGCAAAAAATTAAACGCACGTCCCCATCCCGAGAGCCTTGGCATTCGCACGGACCCGCTCGCCGCTACTGAGCACGCTCAGGTCTGGCAGGGCTTGGCGCAGAAAGAGCGCACTGGCGAGATGGATCGCGTCGAGGGTCCGCACGGGTTCAATCGGGAACGCTTCCCCGGACCGATGCGCGACCTCGTCCGAGATCTCGAGGATCGCCCAGGTCGATGCTGCCTGTGCAAAGACCCCGAGCAGATCGGCGGCCTGCGCGGCGTCGAGCCGGGCCTCGCGTTCCGCACGACGCACCACGCGCCGGATCTCGATCAGGGTGAGTCGCGAGGTCGTCACTTTGGTGGCCGCAGCGAGTCGCGCGCGGATTTCTTCGCCCCCGTCTTCCGCAAAAAGCCAGCGCAGCACGGCGCTGGTCTCGGCGTAAAGAGTCAAGGATCCCCACGCTCATCGTCAAGCATATCAGAGCTTGTCACCGCAGCGGGAAGCGGCGAACTGCGATAGGCGCGTGCATCCTGCGGTAGGCCGGCAACCAGCACGCCTTCGGCGCAGAGCAACTCAAGCGCGCGGTCGTGGGCTGTAAGCGGGGTGCTGCTCCCCGGCTGCCGCAGTTCAGCGACGACCCGGCCACGATCGGTCACCAGCACCACCTCGCCAGCACGAACCTCCCGGAGATAACTGCTGAGCCGGTTCTTCAATTCCTTCACAGCCACAGCCTTCATGGAGCTAAATGTAGCTTCGCGTAGCTACTATGGTCAAGGCGGCGCCGGATGGTGGCGTACAGAACTTCGCCCTGTTTCACGGAACCGAGGAAATTTGCACGCAGGCAGCCCAGCCGGGGCAGGACGACCAGGGAACCCGACCAGCCGAACCGGGCTCGACGCGCCCCTGGCGGCGACCGGAATCGTCTTGCCAACGAACTCAGCGTGACCGTCGGTGTGAGCAGCGATCAGGAGTCGAGCACCTTGATTTTGAGCTGCCGCTGATCGCACCGCTCGGGTGGAACTGCTCGGCGGCGACGGCACGCGCTACCGCGGCATCGCGTCCAATTGCCGCGGCGGCACCTACCCCTCGGAACGACTCTTCTGTCGCCCCTGAGGTGCCTCTGACCTGAGCCCGATCGGGCCTGCCACCCACCTCATTCCAGAGGTGGTTGCCGGCCCGACTTTTGCGTTTCGGGGGCCGACGTCAAGACCGGGCGGGCACCTCCCGACGCGGCGCTCAAGAGCGGTAGAACCGGCTGTACCGAGAAGATCGACCGCCTTGTGGCCGCCCGAGGCGTGCGGACGGCTTCGAAATTAAACTTCTCGCGAAAAATTAAACGCACGTCCCCATTTGATGCAGTGCGTTAAGGAGCGACTGGACGTGGTGCGGGCTGGAGGATTGGCCCATCAGACCTACTCTCCAGACCTTGCCAGCGAGATCGCCGAGGCCGGCGCCGATCTCGATGTTGAACTCCTCGAGAAGGCGCCGGCGAAGACTCGCCTCGTCTGAGCCTTTGGGCACGAAGACCGCGTTGAGTTGAGGGAGGCGCTCGGCCTCGGGGACGAGAAAATCAATCCCTTGTTCGACAAGGCCCTCGCGCAGGGCGAGATGGTTGCGCCGATGCCGCTCCCAGGCGGTGGTCAATCCCTCCTCCTCGACCAGCATGAGAAGAGCTTCGTGCAACCCGTAAAGTGCATTGACTGGTGCAGTATGGTGGTAGGTTCTGCGGGCACCCCCCTGCCAGTACCCGGCCAGCAGCGCGACATCGAAGAACCAACTCTGACAGGGGACCTTGCGGCTCCGGATACGTTCGATCGCCCGGGCAGAAAAACTGATCGGTGCAAGCCCGGGCGGGCAGGAGAGGCATTTCTGGGTTCCGGAGTAAATGGCGTCGATCTGCCAGGCATCGACTTCGAGCGGCACGCCGCCGAGAGACGTGACGGCATCGACGATCGTCAAACACCCGTGCTCCCGCGCCACCGCGCAGAGCGCCTCGGCGTCCGAGAGCGCACCTGTCGAAGTCTCGGCGTGAACGAAGGCCACCAGCCGGGCTTCGGGGCGGCTGCGCAGCGCACGACGCAGATCATCGGGATCGATGGCGCGACCCCAGGGCGCATCCACCACCACCGCCTCACCGCCCACGCGCTCGACGTTCTGCCGCATGCGCTCGCCAAACACGCCATTGCGGCACACCACCACAACGTCGCCAGGCTCGACCAGGTTGACGAAGCAGGCCTCCATGCCGGCTGAACCCGGGGCCGAAATCGGCAGCGTGAATTCGTTGCGCGTCCGGAAGGCACGGCGCAGCAACTCCTGGACTTCATCCATCATGCCGACGAAGGCCGGGTCGAGGTGGCCGATGGTGGGACGTGCCAAGGCCGCCAGCACGCGCGGATGCACATCGGAGGGGCCTGGCCCCAAGAGCAATCGGGCCGGTGGGTGAAACGACGAAAACGTCGGGCTCATCATGCGAGCATAATTAGCAACCCGGCCCGGCGTGACCACCCGCCCTCGTCGGGTTGACCACTCGGGGGACGTGCTTCCCTCGCGCGTGTCAGAGGATATTTCAAAGTTCCAACAAGGAGGACCATCCTGTCATTGCTGCCTGCATTCTACACACCGCGCATCGATGTCGCCGAGGACGCGAGGAGCCTGCCCATCCATCTGGACGTGCCGGGCGTGCGCCAGGCGGATCTGGAAATCACCGTCGAAAAGAATGCGGTGGCTGTCCGGGGCGCCGTCGGCTCGCGCTCGGCGAACTCGGCAGTTTCGATTACGAGCGTTCCTTCCGGCTCCCGGACGATATCGACCGCGAGTCAATCAAGGTAAGATTATTAAACGGCTTATTGACCCTGGAATTGTCGCGTCGCGCAGAAACCCGGGCCCGCCGGATTGCGATCCAGACCGCAAGCGCCGCTTCAGCTTAGCGATCGGCGCGAGTCGAGGATATTTTTTCGGCGCCATCAGCAAGAAGGGCGTTCAGCCCGGCTTCATCGAGGGTCGTCACACCAAGGCTTTCGGCTTTCTGTAATTTCGAACCGGGCGACTCACCCGCAATAAGATAGTCCGTCTTCGCGCTGACCGAGGCCGTCACCTTGCCTCCCTGCATCCGAATGCGCGCCGCCGCCACCTCGCGACTCAAGGTGGGCAGAGTGCCAGTAAGGACAAAAATTTTGCCAGCGAGAGCGGCCCCTGCGACAGGCCCCGCCGGCTGCTCGTCCTTCATGGCAAGGCCCGCGTCCGCCAGCCGCTGAACGATTGATCGGTTGCGGGGACTGGCGAACCATTCGAGAACATTATCGGCAATCTTCGGCCCGACCCCATCGACCGCACAAAGAGCTTCCACAGCCGCACTGGCCAACTCGTCCATCGACGGAAAGGCTGCGGCAAGCGTCTCCGCCACCACCGTGCCGACGCCGCGAATCCCGAGTGCGGTCAAGAGACGAGAATACGGCCGTTCCCGGGCGGCGCGCACGGCCTGAACCAGATTCTCGATGCGTTTCGGCCCGAAACCTTCGACGCCTTCGAGCTGTGACGCCTCCAGGACACAGAGATCGGCAACGTCCCGAACAAGGCCGAGTTCGACGAATTGCTCTGCCTGGCGTGGCCCGAAACCAGCGATGTCCATGGCTGCTCGTGAGACAAAATATTCGATCAGCCGGACGAGCTGCGCCGGGCAGGCGGCGTTGGGGCAGTAGGTATCGACCTCGCCTTCGTGGCGCACGACCGCGTCAGCGCAGGTGGGGCAATGCGTCGGCATGATAAGAGCGCGCTCCTCCCCGGTGCGCAGTTCTGGCAGCGGGCGCAGCACCTGCGGGATCACCTCGCCGGCCCGCCGCACCAGAACGTGATCGCCGATGCGGAGGTCACGCTCGCGGAGATACTCCTCGTTATGCAACGTCGCGTTGCGCACCACCACGCCGCCGATCTCGACCGCCTCGAGTTCGGCCACCGGCTTGAGCACGCCCGTCCGACCCACGTTGATGCGGATACCGAGCAGGCGGGTGACGACCTCCTCGGTTGGGAATTTATAGGCGATTGCCCAGCGCGGCGCGTTCCCAACCGCACCGAGTCGCTCCTGCAGCGCAAACTCGTCGATCTTGACAACCAATCCGTCGGTCTCGAAGGGTAAAGCGGCGCGACGCTCGGCGAAGCCTTCACAATGCCGCGCAACGTCAGCGAGAGCGTCGAAGCGCCTCGCCTCGCTGCAGACCGGAAAGCCGAGATCGCGTAACGCTTCCAGAGCCTGCCATTGCGATTCAAGCTCGAGTCCGTCTGCCTGCACCACCTGGTAGGCCCATAGGCGCAGGGGACGCGCGGCGGTGATCGAGGAGTCGAGCTGCCGAAGCGAGCCGGCCGCGAAGTTCCTCGGATTGGCGTAGGTGCGCTCGCCGCGCTCCTGCTGCTCCTGGTTGAAGCGCGCGAAATCGTCACGCCGAATGTAGACCTCGCCACGGACGACCAGGAGTGGCGGAGCCGCCGGGCCACCCGTTTTGACCAGAATTTGCAGCGGCAAGCCACCTATCGCTTGCAGATTGACCGTGACATCCTCGCCCACCTCGCCGTCGCCACGGGTCGCGCCTTGCACGAAGACGCCGTTCTTATATTGGAGGACGACGGTGAGTCCATCTATTTTAGGCTCGACAACAAAATTGAGCGGACTGTTCGAGGGCAGCAGCTTGCGCGCACGCTCGCACCAGGCCGAGAGATCGCCTGCGTTGAAGGCGTTACCGAGACTGAGCATCGGCGCTGGATGCCGAACCTTCGCGAAACGCTCGGCGACGCCGCCGCCAACCCGCCGGGTCGGGGAGTCGGCCGTTGCCAGGCCGGGATGGACGTCCTCGAGCTCGGCGAGTTCGCGCAACAGCCGGTCGAATTCAGGGTCGCTGATTTCGGGCTGGTCGAGGACGTAATAGGCGTGGGAGTAGCGCTGGATCGCTTCGCGCAGGCGTGCGGCGCGGGTCTCGAGATCCTTGGCGGCCATGCTCGCCCCCTACCACGTTTTGGGTTGGAAACTGGTAGTGTTGCGGCCGATGCAGAGCGGCGACACGGGATTGCGCGCGGGCCGACGCCGGCGGCTCGGACTCGGGCTCGGGCTCGGGGCGCTCGTGGCGGTCGGGCTCGACAGCATGGCTTGCACACCGGCGCCGCGATCTTTCGTCTCTGCGACGGAAGACCAGCCTGCCGTGCAGGGCGGGATTGCTGACCGACTCGAACTCGGCGGAGAGCGCGCCGCGAGCTTGCGCCTGCCTCGGCCAGGCGCTGTCGACGACCGCGGCCCCCTGCTCGTCCTCCTGCACGGCTTCGGCTCCTCGGGCGAGAACCATGCCGCGTTTTTCGCCATCAGGGGAAAAGCCCTCGCCCGGGGCATGCGGGTGATTGCCCCGGATGGAACTCGTGACCGCGAAGGCCGCCGCTTCTGGAACGCCACCGAGGCTTGCTGCAATCTGGAAAATCGCCAGGTCGACGATGTGCGATACATTCTTGATCTGATCGACGAGGCCATCGCTCGCGGCGGCGTCGACCCGGGCGACATCCATCTGCTCGGCCATTCCAACGGCGGCTTTCTAGCCTTGCGGATTGCCCGCGAGCATCCGGAACGGATCGCGTCCGCGATCAGCGTCGCCGGTGCCGGCGAGAGCGGAAGTGCTGCCAGTGCCGGGCCGGGCAGTGTTCCCGTCCGCATCCTGCAAATCCATGGCACGGCGGATGGCGTGATCCGCTTCGCCGGCGGGAGCTTCGCGGCCCCCTACCCCTCGGCCGACGAAACTCTTGAGTTCTTCGCCCGGCGCAACGGTTGTGCCGATGCCTCAATCGAAGATTCCTCGCTGGATCTCGACGGGCTGGTGGCCGGTGCCGAGACCCATCGTGTCAGCCGACGCGGCTGCCCAGCCGGGGGCACGGTCGAGCTTTGGAGCATGGCCGGCTCGGGCCACATGCCCCGTTTCGGGGCCAATTTCGCCGATGCCATCCTCGACTGGATCGAAGCCTCCCGAGGCGCGACCGAATCCACGCCAACGACGCTGCCCGGGATACCCCGGGCGGCCGACGCCTCGCCGTCGGGCAAGGAGGCCCCGCCTTGATCGGCAGCCGGGCGAGGCGCAGCGGCGGCCGAGTCTGGCTCCCGCCCGAGCCGTCCACTACGATCGTCCGGCCGGGCCGCTCCGGATTTGCCATGAGCCGATTCCACAACCCAGATGCCGCTGCGGCCCGAAGCCCAGAGTCGCCCCATCTCTACCGCGGGGAAGCGGCATGACGCGTAAATTGCATTTTTCGATACTCGTCACAGCCCTCATCCTCGGCGGGCTGCTGCTGACCTTGTACCAACACCGCTGGCTGGGCCTGCCGCTGGTCCCGACCACGAGTCAGGCGCTGTGGACGGTCGAGGCTCAAGTGACCTTTGACGCACAAGCGGGCCGGCCGATTCTGGCGCGCCTGCTGGTGCCCAAAGTCCAGGGTGAACTGATCGACCTCGGCGAAAGTTTCGTCTCGCGGGGCTATGGCGTCACGGTCGAATCGATCGGCGCCGATCGGCGCAGCGTCTGGTCGATTCGACGTGCGACCGGGCGCCAGACCCTTTTCTACCGGCTCATTCTCGGCGTCGGAGCCCATACCCCCGAGCCCTCCGCCAAAGAGCCGACTTCGGTCACGCCACCCGAGATGCCGCCCGCCGAAGCCCTCGCCGTACAGACGCTGCTCGACTCGATCCGCCGCCAATCCGCTAATATTGCGACATTTACCGGCGAAGCCCTGCGCAATCTGCGCGCACCGGACGACCAGAGCGCACGCCTGCTGGTTGGCGGCGAGCCCACCCCGGCCCGACTCGCCGAGGCCGCTGTGCTGGTCCTGCGCTCGGCCAATATACCGGCCCGAATCGCGCGCGCCTTGCCGCTGCGAGAGAACGCCCATGCGTCGCTTGAGGTACTACTGAGTGCCTACGACGGCGACGAATGGCTTTATTTTGAACCGACCACAGGCAAGCGGATCGCCTCGCGGGATACCCTGATCTGGTGGCAGGGCGCCAATCCAATTCTCGAAGTCGAGGGCGGGCGTCGCCCGGAAATCAGCTTCAGTATTGCCGGGCGCGAGGTCACCGCTTTGTTGTTGGCGCGTGAGGCCGGGGCCGTGGACGGCTCGGGTTGGATCAACTTTTCACTGCTCGGGCTACCCTTGCAGACCCAGCAGCTCTACCGGATTCTGATCATGATCCCGGTTGGGGTTTGCGTGATTGTCTTCCTGCGCAGCTTTATCGGCATCGAAACCTTCGGCACCTTCATGCCGGCGCTGATCGGGCTCTCGTTCCGGGAGACCGAGTTATTGAACGGAATCGTGCTCTTCTCGCTACTGATCGCCGTCGGCATGGGCATCCGGATGTATCTCGAGCACCTGAAGCTTTTACTTGTTCCGCGCCTCGCGGTGATTCTGACGGTGGTCGTGCTCGCCATGGGCGGCATCACGATCCTGAGCCACCGACTCGGTTTCGATCGCGGCGTCAGCGTGGCCCTCTTCCCGATGGTGATCGTCGCCATGACCATCGAGCGCATGACAATCCTCTGGGAAGAGCGCGGTGCCTGGTGGGCGCTGGTGGTCGCGGCAGGAAGCCTCTTCACCGCCGCCCTGGTCTATCTCGTGATGTCGGCCCCTCTGCTCACCCATCTCTTCTTCACCTTCCCGGGCCTGCTTCTCGTGGTGATGGCGCTGATGCTGCTTGCCGGTTCCTACCGGGGCTATCGCCTCTCCGAGTTGCTGCGCTTCCGGGCCCTTGTGCGGAGTTGACGCATGGGGCTCCTGCACACGGCTCTCGAGCTTCGTAAAAAGGGCATACTTGGCATCAATCGCCGCAACCGCGATTTCATCCTGCGCTACAACAAGCGTCACCTCTACCCCCTCGTCGACGACAAGCTCGAGACCAAGAGACTGGCCGTCGAACATGGAATACCAGTGCCCCCGCTCTACGGCGTGATCTCGACCGAACACGATCTGCGAAAGCTGCCCGATCTCCTCTCGCACCATTCTGATTTTGCCTTGAAGCCCGCACACGGCGCTGGCGGCGACGGCATCATCGTCATCACCGGCCAGCGCGGCGGTCGCTTGCGCAAGTCGAACGGCCTCTGGATGACCGTCGATGATCTCGATTACCATATCTCGAACATCCTGAGCGGCGTTTTCAGTCTCGCCGGCCAGCGCGATAACGCGATGCTTGAGTACCGGGTGCGCTTCTCGCCCCTCTTTGAAAAGATTAGCTTTCAGGGCGTGCCCGATGTCCGGATTATCGTCCTGCTTGGCTACTCGGTGATGGCCATGGTCCGCCTGCCCACACGTCAATCCGAAGGTCGGGCCAATCTTCATCAGGGGGCGATCGGGGCCGGGATCGATCTCGCGACGGGGCGCACGCTCGGCGGCGTCTGGCTCAACGAACGCGTTCACGAACACCCCGACACCGAAGAAAGCCTCGAAGGTCTCGAAATTCCCGGCTGGGAAGATTTCCTGCTCCTGGCGGCCCGTTGTTATGAAATCACAGGCCTGGGTTATCTTGGCGTCGATATCGTGGTCGATCGCGATCTCGGTCCACTCCTGCTCGAATTGAACGCCCGACCGGGGCTCAATATCCAGATTGCCAACGACGCCGGGTTGGTCGGCCGTTGTCGGCGCATCGAGAACGAACCGCCCCGGCCGCCGGCCGAGCGGGTCGCGTTCTCACGCGAGGCCTTCGGGGGCACTGCTGACGATCAAGGTCGGCACTGAGGCGATTTCCCCTGAAGAAGCGTGTCGCCGGCGACATAGGATTCCTCGACTGCCTCTGCGAAAAGAATGGCCAGGGAGGACTGTATGGCCACCGCTATCGACACGCTTGAATATGCCCGGTATCTGCGCGAGGCCGGGCTAAGAGTGAGCAAGCCTCCGGGCACGCCCGGGCGCTGGCCGCTGTCATGACCGACAGCTTGGCGACGAAACCGGGGCTTCGCGAACTGGAGCCGCGGATGGATGCCCGCTTCGGGTAACTCGATACCCGCCTGATCGACTTGGAGAAGCGGGTGGAACTCCGCTTCCTCGAACAAAGCGCGCGTTTCGACGCCCGCCTCTCGGCTCTCGGCTCTGGAGCAGCGCATGACGTTCCGCCTCGGCGGCCTCATGATGGCCGGCATCAGTGCGGTCTCTGTGCTCGTGAAATTGCTCTGACAAAGGCCCCCGCGGGCGATCGCTCAGTCCGGTGGCACCCGGTCCCAAGCTCGACTACCATCGGCGTCGGTGGGGCTGGCGGCGGAGAGAGGGCGGGCAAAGCGGATCGCGACGGTGGCGGCCGCCGCGTTGATTGCCCATCAGGTTGCTGGAAAATCGGCGCGTGACGCGCTTTATCTCTCGCAATTCCCCGCCTCTTCGCTGCCGCTCGCCATGAGCGTGACGGCGCTCGCGTCCTTGCTCGGTGCCCTGCTCTTCGCGCGCAGTCTCGACCGCCGTGGCCCGGGCCATTTGGTCCCGACGCTGCTCGCCATTTCCGGCCTGCTTTCGCTCGGTGAATGGGTGCTTGCGCTTTACGACCTGCAAATTGCCGCAATCGCCGTCTACCTGCATATGGGAACCCTGGGATTGCTCCTGATCAGCGGTTTCTGGTCGCTCGTAAATGAAAGTTTTGATCCGCATAGTGCGCGCCAAGCCATCGGCGGGATCGTCAGCGGATCGATCCTCGGCGGCATTGGTGGCGGTCTGCTGGCCGATCGCATTGCCACCTGGGCCGGCGTCGCGGCGATCCTGCCCGCTCTCGGCACGCTTCATCTTTTCAGCGCTTTCATTCTACCCTGGATCGCGGCCCCAGCGGCGGCGAGACCGGCCAGCGCTGCCAGCGGCGATCTGCGGGGCTTCGCCCTGCTGCGTCGCACGCCCTATCTTCGCACGATCGCCCTCTTCGTCATGGCGGCCTCGGCGATCAGTGCGCTCCTCGATTATGCGCTGAAGGCCGCCGCGGCCGCGCAAACTCTCAAGGACCCCGAGGATCTGGTCTCGTTCTTTGCACTTTTCTACGCTACGACCGGCATGGCCGGCTTTGTGCTGCAGCGACTGGCGAGCGGATTCGCCCTGCGACGCTTTGGCCTGGCCGGTATGTTGGGGGCGCTACCGGCGTTGGTCTGCGTGACGGCGTTCTTCGGCATCTTCAGCCACCGGATCTGGGTTGATGTACTGGCCCGCGCCAGTGATGCTGTGCTCTCGAATTCTTTCTTCCGCTCGGGTCTCGAAATCCTCTACACGCCGCTCTCGCCAGAGCGGAAGCGATCGACTAAAGCTTTGATCGACGTCGCCGCACAGCGCGCCGGCGATCTGCTCGGCGCCGGACTCGTGCTGCTGCTGCTCTTCGTAACGCCCGGCGGAATGGCGCAACGTGCGGTGCTCGGCGCCGCTTCGCTCGCTGCCGGCGCGGGACTCATCCTGGTAGCGCGCCTCAGCCGGGGTTATGTGGCGCAACTCACCTCCTCCTTGCGGCGCGGGCTGGTCGCACTGGGGGAGAGCACGCCCTTGACCGCGACGGCTCCCGCGGCCAACTCGGCGTCAGTTAAATTATTTTGGCATCCTTCCCCGGGTTCGGAAGGCCACGACGCCGATCGGCATCGGCTCCAGCCGGCCGCGGCAGAATCGGTGGGCTTGCACGGACCCGATCTGCGACGCTCAAGCCGCAGCACCCCCACGCAAAGCAGCCCGGCCGTCGAGACCCGCACCCTGCTCGACGACACGCTGGCGCTGCTTTCAGGCGAGCCCCTTCGCATTCGTGCGATTTTGACCCGGCATGAAATCGACTCTCGATTGGCCGTTCATGTCCTGCCGCTGCTCGCCGAGCCAAACCTCCGCGAGCTTGCAGCCACCGCATTGATCCGCATGGCCCCGCGCACCGTTGGGCTGCTGGCAGACGCACTCCTCGACGCCGAGCGCCCGCTGGCCTTGCGCATCACCTTGGCTGCGATTCTTGAGCGCACGGGCGGCCAGCGTGCCGCCATCGCCCTGCACGAGGGGCTTACCGACACGCCCTTCGACATCCGCAATCGTTGCGCCCGGGCGCTGGTCCGGCTGACCAAGGCCGATCCCCAACTGGCACCGCCACAGACCGCGGTCTTTGAGATCGCGCGGCATGAAGTCGAAGTCGAGCACAAGCATTGGTTATCAAGGCCCGCCCTGCCATTCGAAGAATCTTCATTCTTGACAATTTCAGATCTCGACATTCCGGGTGGTCGCAGCCTCGAGCATCTCTTCCTGCTGCTCAGCCTCGGCCTCGATCGCGACGCCGTCCGCTTGGCCTTCCGTGGCCTGCTCTCGGGCGATCACTACCTCGAAGGGACGGCGCGAGAGTACCTTGAGAATGTGCTGCCCGAAAAGTTGCGGGCACCGCTCTTCGCCCACATTGACGGCCCCGCGGCAGAGCCCACCCAACGCAAACGCCGTGGCGCTGACCTGATTCGCGACCTGCAGAGTGCGCTGGGCCGGGGCACCAACCGCCGGAGCGGCAGCTGATGCCCCGCCGGGTCGGAGGCGTTAGAGCCCCCACCATGGTCCGGCAGTTCCTCGGCGCCTTGCTGCTCGTCGTGATCCCCGCCGTGCCCTGCCTCGCAGGTGGCGTACAGCCCTTTGGCCGCCGATCCCTGAGCGAAAATGATCCCGCCGCTGAGCCGATCCTTGAAGCTACGACCCTGCCCGCCGACAAGGACAGACTTGGCATTCGGGCGTCGGTCGAGGTACCGCCCCGCGGCGGGCGGTCCACTGCCGCCACCGTCGCACTCCCCGCAGCCGAGACGCCTTCGGGGCTGGCCGTCGAAGCAGACCGCCGCGACAGCGTGCCCGACTCCTCTGCCGGGCCGGCGACCCTGCACTCGGAGGCAAACCGCCGCAGCACGGTCCTCGCGAGCACGGCTTCATCTGCCGATAAGGGCGCAGCAGATCTCGCGCCTCCAACTCCGGGCGGCGCAGCCTTCATCGATCGGGCTCCCCTCTGGGCCGCCAGGGATCCAAAGCTGCAACGCGATCTGGAGCGCGAGATCTCGAGACTCGGGTTGCGCCGCGCCACCGCCGAAAAACATCTTGGCGTCGCGCTGGTCGACGTTACCAACCTCGAGCAACCTCGTGTCGCTGCGATCAACGGCGACGAGATGGTCTATGCGGCGAGCCTGCCGAAAATTGCCGTACTGCTCGCCGCCTTTGAAAAGATCGCCACCGGTCGCCTCGAGCTGGACAGCGAAAACCGCGAACTCCTGAACAAGATGATCCGCATCTCGTCAAACACAGCGGCTACAACGATGATGAACAAGGTCGGCAAACCCTACATCGCCTACGTCATGACCTCGCCGAAATACCGGCTCTACGACGAGAGCCATGGCGGTGGGCTCTGGGCGGGCAAGAACTACGCCAGCGACAGCGGCCTCTGGCAGCGCGATCCGATGAAGAACCTCAGCCATGCTGCCACCCCGATGCAAGTGGCCCGCTTCTACTACATGCTCGCCACCGGGAAACTCGTCAACTCGCAATACAACGAGGAAATCAAGGCAATCCTCGGTCGCCCCGGAATTTCACATAAATTCGTCAAGGGCATTGCGGCGATCGACCGCTCGAGCCGGATGTACCGCAAATCGGGGACCTGGGGCGAGTGGCACGCTGACAGCGCGCTGATCGAGCGGGCCGGCGTTCGCTATATCGCCGTCGGGCTCTGCCAGAGCCCAGACGGCGGCCTTTGGCTCGAGAAGCTCATCCGTCGCATGGATGGCCTGGTGATTGCCCGCAACCACGACGCAATCGAAGCCAGAACGCTGCTCGCGAAACGCGGCGTCTTTGGCTTCGACGGCGCGGGCTCGCTGATGGCCAATTTTTTCAATTTCGCGACCCCGTAGCGGGAACCTTAGCCTAATGCGCCGGCACAGCATCGAGCGCCAGCGGCTGCTCTTCCCGCTCCGCCTGGGTGGCATCAAGCGCCAGTAACACCTGACTCTGCCGCGCCGAGCGACTCTCGACGAAGGGCCGAATCTGCAGCAGGGCCAGTTTGCCATTGGCGAAGGCGAACTCGATATCGGCCGGCATGGGCCCGTCGGGGCCCTTGAGCACGCTGCGGAACTCACTCTCCGCCACCCGGGCCACATCGAGAAGGACCTTGATGCCGTTGGGCCCGAGGATCTCTTCGGGCATCCGGGCGGGCACTTCGACGATGCCACCCTGTCGCGACAAAAGTCTTTGAGTGCGCGCGGTGGCCGAGGAAAGGTGCCGACTACGACCGGTGGCGCGGTCGACCACCACCGACTCCGCCGCCTGGCCGTCGACCACGCCGCCGATGCCCTCGCTGATCGCGATCGTCACCCGGCCGGGCCGCCCGTATTCGACATCAGCCGTCACCATCACGCCTGAGTAGGCCGAAGGAAACGCTTTCTGGATGAGGACAGCCGGGAAGACATTCTCGGGCTCCCTCATATGCGCCTGACGCCAGGAATAGGCCCGCTCTGTGAAGGGGGAGGCCCAGACCCGTCGGATTGCATCGAGGATGGCACCCACGCCGACCACATTCGGCACCGTCAAGTTCAAGCCTGCGCCAGTGAAGCCGGGCAGATCCTCGACATTTGTATCGCTGCGGACGAAGACGCCGTAGGTCCCGTCCGGCCCAAAGTGCTCGCGCAGCTTCGTTCGAAGCTCTTGCTCGAATTCGCGATCAAAAGGCTGGTGCTCGATCCACCCGCGGAACTGGGCGAGCGTCGACTCGATATGACGCCGCTCGAGTTCCGGATCACCGCGAAACGCCTTGATCGCCTTGTAGCGACGGCGCACCCAATCGAAGGCCGAAGGCCCGCCGGACTCGATCGGACGCTCCAGCAGCGCGCGAAAGACACCGAAAGGCACAACCAGTCCGTCGGGAACGGCATCGGGAAAGGCCTGGCGCAGTTCGCCCAGATTGGCAGCCTTCGGCCCGGCGATCTCGCCGGAGTCGCTGCTGTCGATCTCGTCAAGCGTGATGATATCGAGTTCATCCAGCTCCAGATCGTCAACGTTGGGTTCGAGAAGGAACTCCGCCGGGGCGCCATCGGTGGCTTGAACCCGGAGACGACGATCCCATTCGGGGCCATCGGCCGCGATCAGCACCGCGCCGCCCGGGCTGACGGCGACCACGATCTTCTCGCCATCGTGCTCGGCGAGTGCGGGCAGCATCTCCGCCGCTACGACAACATTCGGGATGCCAAGGTTGCGCGCCAGCAACTGCACATGGGAGAGCGAGCTGCCCTCGCCGGCCGTCAGAATACCGGTTACCGGAGGTAGATCAGCCACGGTTTCCGGAACCACATAGATGCCGTCTGGCTCGTAATGGTGGACCTCGCTGCGGGAATGCAGCACGCCGCGGGCAATTCCGGGATTGAGGCCACGCAAGCCAGCACCGACCGCCCGCCCGAAGAAGACCCGCTGGACACCTGCTAGCCGATTTGCGTCAAGCGCCAACGAATCAACCACCTTGCTGTAGAACAGGAAGGGGCCCGAGCGCAGACGATCCTGGGGGTACATGCGGACCAACGGCTCGATTTGCGCCAGCGCTTCGACGGCCGGCCCCATCTCGATATCGACCCGGCGTCCGGCCCAGGTCGGCACGCGCGCCAGCAAGCCGACCTCGTCGCGATAGACATCGACTCTTGGCGTGGCCTGAATTCTCGAGAGGGCGTCTTGGATCTCGGCAGATTCATGCTTTGAAAGCATGCCCGTCCCGTAGAGACCGCCGACGACCTCCTTGATCCATTTGAGCCGGGTACGGCGTGAGGCTCGCGGCAGCGCAGCTACGAGTTCGTTGCCGGCGGCATACATTTCGTCCTCCAGCACCAGACTTGCCTGCAAGGCCGCCAGATAGGAACGTGGCTCGGTATAGCTCGCCGCATTCAGCCGGATCCGCGCGGCAAGGCGGCTGGCGAGACTCATCCTCTCCTCAGGCGTGCGGGCCTGGCGGAGATTCTCGGCGTCACGCGCAAAGCGCGACGCGGTTTCACCCGGAGGCAACTGCAGAGAAAGATGAGCGACCGCGGCAGCGGCACTGCGACGCGCGTAGAGTTCGTCGATCGCCGCCGCCAATCCTTCGTAGCGTGAATGAAGCTCGCGACGACCCTGTTCCCGGGCATAAGCCCGCACGCTCACCGCGTCGCCAGGGTCGGGCAGGCCGTGGATTTTCACTCGCATGCGCTCGAAGCGCCCGTCGCGGCGCGCGATATCGTTGGCCGCACGGCGGACATCGTCAGCCGTGGCGCCGCCTGGAGCCGCCAGACCAGGCAGAAGCTTGACGCTCTCGCGCAGCAGAAAGAACCGGTCGTCGGCCCGCCAACGCGGATCCAGCAGGATCAGATCCATCGTGCGATCGACCCCGGCCTCCTCGTCTTCGGCCTGCAGGGCGCCGCGGTAGCTGCGCGCCGCACGCAGAATCCATCCTTCGTCGATCTCGATCAGGAAGCGCTCGAGCAAAAGCTGACGAAAGGCATTCAAATCGGCGTTGGGCCCAACAAAGCGCGAGCCCTGAAGGGTGGCCAGCACAGTGGCAACCTCGAAACCGGCTGCACGCATTTCGAGCGCCCGCTTGCTCAGCTTGCCGTGCTGGATCCCGCCGCCATGGCCGGAGCAGCCGCGCCGTGCCCCCTGCACGCTGCCGTCCTTGCAAAACCAGGCCAAGGACTCGAAGGGTCCTCGGGGGGCGGACTTCATCGCCGCAATCGAGGCCTTTAATTCAGTGCTCGACGAGGCCAGTACCGGTCCGGCATCAACCACTGCCACCGCCAACGCCACCAGCCAGCCCGCAATCACGCACAACACACCTTGCACCCGCATCCCCCACCCCTCTAAAGCCCGTCGAACAATCTCATCTGTCTCGGCGCCCCAACGGCCTGCTCGAACGATTCGCCAAGCTCCGGCAGAATGGCATCCGCCACCGGTCGGAGCACGCGCTCGACGGCATGCTCCCGATCGATCCGGGCGGGCAGCGGACGCCCCGCCAACACCGGCTCGGGCCCCGTTGCCGTGATGACATAGCGCACCACCGGCGGCGGTGGGCCCGAGATCCGCCGCGCGGCAGCCACGTGCGGCGGCGTGGTTTTCGTATAGCGATCGAGGTCCCCCTTGCGCAGACGCTTGGCGTAGACCAGTTCGCCATCGAGTTCGCCGGCACGCACCTGCTGCACAACCTCGCGCACCCATGACACGGCCTCGCGATCGGTGAAGACCCGCTCAAGCAAACCTTCCTGCAGGCGACGCGCCACTGCCGGCCAATCCCGGCGCACGGATTCGAGTCCGACCATGAGCAGGCGGCCATCGCGCCAGCCCGCGTAGCGCTTCTTGCTGCCACCCTTTCCGCCGCGGACACGCGGCATCCAGAATCGCTCCAGAACATATTCCAGCTCGAGCACGAGAAGCGGCTCAAGCGCATACTCGCGGCGGATACGCTCGGCGATCTGCAACTCCACGCTGGCTCGCAGGCCTTCGGCATGGCGCCCGATGTTGCCCCCAGCAGTCTCCGGCAATTCGACGAAAATGGAGTCCGTGTCGCCATAGAGCACACGCACGCCTGCAGCTTCGAAGCATTCACGCGTCCAGCGCAGGGTTTGCTGACCGAAGAGCGTGATCGCGTTGGCAATCTCCGGCTCGGCGAATCGGCAACCAGACGAAGCGAGCACGCCGAAGAGCGCATTCATCATAATCTTGATGGCCTGATCAGCATGGCGATCGCCGCGCAGTCGGGCCGCTTCCCGTCGCGCCAGCAGGGCCTCGACGATGCCAGGCAAAATTGCACCCTGACGCGCGAAACGGGCCCCGTTTGGGGCCACGATCGGATCCTCCCCCGGCCGCGCGTGGGCGAGTGGATCGAGCTGGAAGGTGCGAATCAGGCTGGGATAAAGGCTCTTGAAATCAAAGACGGCGACATTCCGAAAAAGGCCAGGCACCGATTCCAGCACCGCCCCGCCCGCGACGGCTCCTGCCGTCCTCTCCTCCACGCTTGGGGCCACAATGCCGCGACGATGCAATTCGGGCAGATAGAGCCGATCGAAGGAGGCGACACTCGCCCCCACCCGATCGAGCGGCATCCCCGAGAGCAGGCTGCGCTCGATCGTCAACTCAAAAAGGCCTTCTTTGGCAAGGATATCGAGTACGAGTTGGGCATCCTCGCGATTGTAGGCCACCAGCGCCTCGGGATCTTCGCGGAAGAGCCTTGAAATCTCTCCGGCGGTATCGGGGGCTTCTTGATCGAGCAGCTTGCCACGACCGAGCAGGGCGCGAGCCACGGTTTCAAGCCTATAATCCTCCAGGCGAACGGCATCGCGCACCAGCGGAATGCCGTCGAGAACAACTCGACCTGTGATTTCGGCACGACTGCCCGCCCGGAAGCGCTTCTCGCGCTCGATGCGCACCGCGCCTGGCAGCCGTCCGAACGAGGCGTCGACGCCGCAGGCCCGGCAGCGGGCCAGGAGCACGTTGAGATCAAAATCGATGACATTCCAACCGACCAGCACATCGGGATCGATTCGCCGAATCGCCGCGGCCGTGGCGGCAAGCAGAGCGGGTTCATCGGGATGCACACTCGCCCCCGCCACCTCGCGCCGGGAAATCAAATGCACCTCGTCGGCACCGCCACCCACCAGAGCAACCGAGAGCACGCGATCTGCCTGCGGCGAGGTTTCGATATCAATCGAAAGCAATGAGAGCGCGGGCCGACAATCTGTTGGCCGCAGCGTGGGGTTGTGGAAGTGGACGAAGCTGCCCTTCTCCAAAGCCTCGCCCTCGATCTCGATGGCCGAGCCAAGTCCCCTATCCATCAAAAATTGATAGGCGAAGCGCAGATCGGCCTCGAAAACCGCAACGCCTTTCTCACGCAAGCGATCGCGCACGGCGGAAAGCTCGCCGGGCGTCCCGACCCGCACCCGCGCCACCGCCTGTCCGACAAGCGTCGTCAGGCCGCGACGGACTTCGACCTCGACCCCGCGTTCATGGGCAGCGGCCTCGACGTCGGCCGTGCGGACGTAGAAACAGGGCCGGCTGCGGTCGTCCTCGATCAGAAAGGGCGGCCCATCCTCAAGCCGGCCGAAGAGGAGGACCACCGGACGACCGTCCCGCATTCGCCACGTCGGTTGGAGGATGATGCCCTTTCGCACTCAAGGTCTCGCTTTCCGCACCCTCGGATGAAGCAGCGCAAAGGTCAATCCAACCGTCATGAAAAATCCGTTCAGCAGATAGGGCCCGTCGGGAAAGCGCTCGTAGAGGAGAGTTCCCAGCAAGGGCCCAAAGATATTGCCGACCACACCGATCGCGCCGGTCACCCCGGCCACCGCACCCTGCTCCTCGGCAGCCACCGCCAAGGACGAGGCAGCCGCGTTGCCCGGCGCGCTGAGACCCAGACCGATGCCGAGCAACCCCAGCCCGATGAGCAGCATCGGCAGTTCATGGCCGAGAACCAGAAAGACAAAGCCGCCCAATGCGAACCCTTGGCCCGAGACGATCATCGGGAAGGGTGCGGGCTTCAATCGCTGCACGACCAGCGCTTGAACCGAAAGCCCCGCCACCGCCAGCACCATGAAGCCGATCCCGGCCGTTCGCCCCGTTGCCAGAGCATCGAGACCGAGACGGTCCTGGAGGAAGAAGGCCAGCGTGATGGTGG
>VFKT01000246.1 GCA_009885395.1 Deltaproteobacteria bacterium
GAGACCGGCGGCATCCTGATTTCGCCATTGCCCGGTGCCACTCCGACCAAACCGGGTTCCGGCACGCTGCCGATTCCGGGTATCTTTCCCGAGGTGGTTGA
Organism: Deltaproteobacteria bacterium; assembly: GCA_009885395.1. GTDB lineage: Bacteria > Desulfobacterota > Binatia > UBA12015 > UBA12015 > SXLG01. The sequence continues at coordinate 102 of VFKT01000246.1, forward strand.
TCGTGAGGGTCAACCGGTTGGGCAGAACCAGGGCGGGCTGCTGGTGGTGCGCAAGCCCTGGCCGGGGATGTTGCGCGGCATCTGGGGGGATCCGGAACGCTTCGTCAAGGCCTATTGGAGTGATATTCCCGGCAGCTATTTCACCGGCGATGGCGCGCGCCGCGATGAGGACGGTTATTTTTGGGTGATGGGCCGGATCGACGATGTCGTCAATGTCTCCGGCCATCGGCTTGGCACAATGGAGGTGGAAAGCGCCCTGGTCTCGCACCCCCTTGTCGCCGAGGCCGCCGTGGTCGATCGCCCCGACGAGATCAAGGGTCAGGCACTGGCGGCTTTTGTGACGCTGGAGGGCACCAACGTCGGCAGCGACGCCATCAAGCGTGAATTGCGCGAGCACGTCGGGCGCGAGATTGGTGCTTTTGCCAAACCCGACGATATCCGCTTCACCGACGCCCTGCCGAAAACCCGCAGCGGCAAGATCATGCGCCGATTGCTGCGGGACATCGCCGCCGGGCGGGAGAGTGCCGGCGATACCACGACGCTTGAGGACTACGCGGTCCTGGCCAAACTTCGCGAGTCCGAAGAATGAATTCGTCGCCGCTTCAGCTTTGGAACACGCTCACCCGCCGGGCCGAACCGCTGGCGACCCGCGAGCCAGGCCATGTGCGGCTCTATGTCTGCGGGGTGACGGTCTATGACCACCCGCACGTCGGGCACGCTCGCGTCTGGTTGGTCTTCGATACGCTCGTCCGCTTCCTCGAATGGAGCGGCAGCCGGGTCACCTACGTCCGCAATATCACCGATATCGAAGACAAGATTATTGCTCGTGCGGCGCGCGACGGTATTTCGGCGGCAGATTTGGCCGACAAGATGGCTGCGGCGATGCTCGAGGATTCGCATGCGCTGCGTTGCCGGACGCCGGATGTCGAGCCGCGGGCGACGGCGCATATCGACGAAATGATCGCGTTGATCGAAGCGCTCGAAGCGAAAGGGCTCGCCTACCGCTCGCCCGATGGCGTCTACTTCTCGGTGCCGTCGCACGCGGGCTACGGCCGGCTCTCGCATCGGCGGCTCGAGGATATGCGAGCCGGGGCGCGGGTCGAGGTGGACGAGAACAAGCGTCATCCCGCTGATTTTGCGCTCTGGAAAGCAGCCAAGCCGGGCGAGCCTTCGTGGCCGAGCCCTTTCGGCGAAGGGCGACCGGGTTGGCATATCGAATGTTCGGCCATGAGCCTGCGCTACCTCGGTCAGTCATTTGATTTGCACGGCGGCGGTGAGGACCTGATCTTCCCCCACCACGAGAACGAAATCGCACAAAGCGAGGGGGCATCGGGAGAGATTTTCGCTCACCATTGGATGCATGTCGCCTTCTTGCGTCTTGGCGCCGAGAAGATGTCGAAATCGCTTGGCAATATCGTCAACATTCGCGACGCGCTGAAGCAGAATCCCGTCGAGGCGCTGCGGCTGGCCTTGCTTTCGACCCATTATCGTTCGCCGCTCGATTTCACTGCCGTAACGGTCGCCGAAGCCCAGGCGACGCTGCAACGGATCTACGAGACGATGGCGCGTGTGCCGGCGGGAACGATAGCGGCCGCGACCAGCGAGGATGCAGCCCGGGTCAAAGCGATTTTCCTGGAAGGCCTTGCGGACGATCTCAATACACCGCGGGCGCTCGTGGCGCTGCACGACGGGGTGAGGGCGGCCAATCGCCATCTCGATGCAGGCCGACCGGCAGAGGCGGCCGCGGTGGTGGCAGCGCTCCGCGACGTGGGTCAAGTGCTGGGGATTTTACAGGAAGATCCTGAAACGCTGCTTGCCGAGTGGCGCGATCGCGGCGCTGCTATTTCGGGTCTGGGCGCGCCGGAGATCGAGGCCTTGATCGCCGAACGTGCGGCCGCCCGAAAGGCGCGCGACTTCAAGGCGGGCGACGCCATTCGCGACCGCCTCGCCGAGGCCGGAATCGTGCTTGAGGACAAGCCCGAGGGCGCCACCGTCTGGACGACGCGCTGAGGCACCGCCGCTCAACTATCAGGCCAGCAGATCGGCGCCGTTTGCCGCCGGAATCTCTCCAGCGTAGCGAGCGGCAGTGAAGGCGTATCTGGACATATGCAGCATCCAGCGTCCGTTCCACTCAGAGGACCATGTTGCGATGACCGACTGCTGAAGCGTGCTCGCGCAGCGGAAACGGGGCGCGGCCGAGTCGTGTCCCCGCTTGAACTGGTCATGAAACGCGCGCACCGTGCCCAAGCCTGATAAGCGCATGCAGCCGACGCGCAAGAAGCGTAAGTGTGCCTGAGCGGCGATGGCGATCCGATCATCCGGGCTGAGACGCCTCAGAGGCGCCCGAAAAAATCGTTTCCCTTATCATCGACCACGATGAAGGCCGGGAAGTCCTCGACTTCGATTTTCCAGATCGCCTCCATGCCGAGTTCGGGGTATTCCAGCACCTCGACGCGGCGGATGTTCTCCTGCGCGAGGATCGCAGCCGGGCCGCCGATCGATCCCAGATAGAAGCCGCCGTGCTTGCGGCAGGCCTCGGTGACTTGCGGCGAGCGGTTGCCCTTGGCCAGCGTGATCAGGCTGCCGCCGTGTTCCATGAAGAGATCGACGTAGCTGTCCA
>VFKT01000149.1 GCA_009885395.1 Deltaproteobacteria bacterium
GCGCGCCTGGATCTCGGCCGCGGCGGGGGACACCTGATGGTCTCCGAAGGCGACGTGCATCAGCACGCGGTGGGCTGGGGTTCCCGGCAGGGGATCGCCCGTCATGTGCCAAACGTAGCCGACGGCCTCGCCGCGATCCCATTGCATCTGGAGCAGCGAGAGGCCGATGCCGCGTTCTATTTCGTTAGGGTACGACGGGTCATAGATCGAGCGGTAGGTGTCCCAGTCGACGCTGCGCTGGAGCAGGATGGAGTAGTTCATGCCGGTTACACCAAGCACGGCCTTGGTCCAATCGATCGAGACTGCGGTGGCGATACCGCCCATGATGCCACCCTGACTATTGCCGTCGTAATAAAGTTCGCGACCATCGATCAGGCTCTGGCCGTCGCTGCCCTGAAAGGAGGCGTCCGAACCGAGACCATCGGGATGGATCATGAGACGCCCGAGGAAGAGGGTATTCAGAACCCCCTGCTGCAAACGATCGACGTTGGTGTGCATCCCGGAAATATCCTGCAGGATGCTGACGGCATTGCCAACGTCTTCTTCGGACATGCCGATCCAGCGGGTCGCGCAAAAAACAAAATTGTGTTCGTCGGCCATGCTGCGCACGTTGCCCGCGGAGACTTCGTCTTCAGCGCCGAGCAGGCCGTGGCCATAGATGGCCGGTCGGGCCGCCACTGCGCTACCGTCCGGGCCGAACGAGGCGTGGGGAACGATGCAGCGGAAGGCCGCCGAATAACTGCCCGTATATGCGGGCAGGCCGTCCGCTCCATAGGCGAATTGTCCACCAGCCACTCCGGCTTTGGTCATGTAGAGCGGAACCTCGAAGGTGCCGCTGATGCGCCGGCGGACGCGGTCATCGACCAGCTCTTCAACCTGGGTGATTTTGAAAGCTGGTGCAGCGGCGTCAAGCCGATCGAAGGCATCGTCACGAATATGCAGCAGTCGTTCGGTCAGGTTCGTGGTGCTGGCGACGGTGAAATCCCATGCCAGGAACAAGGTCTCGCGCGCCACGCCGGCCTCTTCAAGAGCGGCGAGGAGGTCCTCATAGCGGTCGCGGCGGGCTTCCATTTCCGGGACGTTGGTATGCAGCCGGTCGCGATAGGCCCGGAAGGCATCGCCCGCTTCGATCGGGCTGCCATCCGGACGACTCAGATTCCGGAGCGCGACGATGTAGCGATGACCCGGCCGCAGGTTGATCGCCGGACGGAGGTAAAGCACCGCAGTTTCCCTACTCGACACGCTGGCGTCGATTTCGCCCCAGAAGGGTAGACGCTCGCCGGTCGCTGCATCGAGGAGGATGGCCCCCGCATCGGACGCCAGGGACGCGCCGATATCGCTTACCGATGGGATCCGGCTCGCGGCGACGTCAAGTCCTTCGATAAAGGTGGAAATTTGTGAGCCCGGACTGAAACCGTCGTTATGGTTCCAATGGGTCGGATCAACCCGCACGCCGCGGGCATTGACGATCATCGATTCGCGCGCGAAGGCGACGCGCTTGCCGGTTTCGCTGCTCGGGTCGTCCACCGTGAAGGTATCGCTCGGGAAGGGCAGCAGGCAGTGGCGCTCGTCGAGCGGGTCACAGCGTTCCGGCGCTTCGGGAGCCAGGGCAATTTCGCCCTTGAAAAAGGGCGTCTCAACCGACCCACAAGCGGCAAGGCCGAGCAGCAGAAAGGGTAGCAGTCGATTTGGACCGAAAGTTCTCTTCATGACCAGAAACACTAGGTGGGAACGAGCCGACTGCCAAGTCTGCGAGAGCCGCAATCCGGGCAATTGAGCCCTGCCCGCCTCATCCGACCACCGCCGGGCCCATCGGGGAGGAGGCGCCTACCCTCGATGAACAGCACGTCGTTCGAGGTTCCGACGATCACCATCGCACCCACGGGGATGCCGAGGGTACCCTCGGGCAGGCGCATCTGATAGCTCGCCCAAATCATGAAGATTGGACTTTTCCTGCCGCTCCTCGGCGATCCAGCCGGGCTCCGCACGGCGTTGATCGAATCGGCCCGCACCGCCGACCGGCTGGGTTTTCACGCGCTCTGGTTTCCCGAGCATGTGGTTCTGGTCGACAACCCGGTCTCCCGGTACCCCTATGCCGAGGACGGTCGCTTCCCGATCGACGCGGCCCAAGGCGGTGTGATCGAGCCCTTTGTGGCGATCGCCATGGCCGCCGGAGTCACGGAGAAAATCAGGCTCGGCACCGGCATCTGCCTGCTGCCGCAGCGTTCGCCTGTCTATACGGCAAAGCAGGTCGCCGATTGCGACGTCCTCTCGGGCGGACGGGTCGATTTTGGAGTCGGCATCGGCTGGCTGCGCGAGGAGTTCGAAGCCCTTGGCGAGGATTTCGAAGGGCGGGCCTACCGCTGCCGCGAATACCTCGACGCCATGCAGGCGCTTTGGACCGATGATGTCTCGCGCTTCGAGGGCCGGGTCTACAATCTGCCGCCGGTGCGGATGCTGCCCAAACCGCTACAGAAGCCGTCTCCTCCGATCATCTTCGGCGGCGACACCGATGCCGCATTGCGGCGCGTCGCGGATCTCGGCCAGGGATGGTTCGGCTTCAATCATACGCCCGGCGAAGCCGCCGAGCGAATCCAGGCCTTGAGTGGCATCTTGTCAAGGAGGGGACGAAACAGGCGTGAAATCGAGGTCATCGTCTCGCCCTACCTCAAGCCGGTCGATGGCCCGGAGACCGTGGCGGCCTACGCCGCCGCCGGTGTTGACCAACTGGTGCTGGTGGTCGCGGCGGTCGGGGCGACCGATTCGGTACGCGCGATCGAGGGCTTCGTGCCTCTGCTCGAGGCTGCGGCTGCATTGCCGGTCGTCGAAAACAGGCGTTCGGCCGGCTGATTGCCACCTCGCGAGCACGCGCACGGGCGCGGGCGGCAAGCCTGCCTCGCTAAGGTGAAATCAGCAGCTTGATGTCGTCGTTCTGAGTGGTGAAGCGCTCGAAAACAGTTTGTACATCATCAAGCGAATGGACACTGGTGACGAGACGGGCCACATCGAGCCGACCACTGGTGACGAGACTGAGTGCGGCGTCGTAGTCGCCAGGCCCATAGGCGATCGACGGCAGCAGCGAGACGCCGCGCTGCAGCCAATGTCCGGGCCGGATTTTCGCGGCGGCATGGTAGGACGCGACCAGCACCACCCGGCCACCGAGCCGGGCCATCTGACCGGCCATCTCGATGGCTTCGGGTTTGCCAGTTGCTTCGATCACAACCTCGGGCCCGCCGAGAGTGAGTTCGCGAATGCGCTCGGTGGCCAGCCCGTCGGCCTCGAAGGCGCCGAGGCCAAGTTCGCGGGCGCATGCCACGCGCGTCGGCCGCTCGTCGACTCCAGAAACCAGGGCACCCTCGAGGCGCGCCGTCAAGCCCGCAAATAAACCGAGCGGACCGAGCCCGATCACACCGACCCGGGTTCCGGGATGGATCCCCCCGAGCCGCACCGCCGCCATCGCGACCGCCGCCGGCTCGACCACGGCCCCATGGCGTACCGACATGCGCTCGGGCAGGCGACGCAGGCTGCTGGTTGGAATGCGGACGAATTCGGCCAGGCCGCCGGGCGACGTGCTGCAGCCGACCATATACGTCAAAGCAGCTTGACAGAGATTCTCCTGGCCGCGGCTGCAGGATTCGCAGCGACCGCACCAGGGCAGCGGGATCGCCGCCACCCGATCGCCTTCGCGCCACTCGCGACCGCCATCGTGCAGCGCCACGATCTCGCCGGCGATTTCGTGGCCGAGCACGACCCCGTCTGGCAGCAGCCGATTGGTAAAAATGCCGTAGTCGGTGCCGCAGATGCCGCAAGCCGAGACGCGCACGATCGCGTCGCCGCGTCCCGGAGTGGGGTCGGGTAGCGTCTCGATCGAGAATCGACCTCCGCTCAGGACGGCTGCGCGCATTTGGGATCTCCTGTGGTTTCGTTGTTCGGCGACATTCTGCGACGCACGACGCTACCGGCACGCATGGCTGCCGCGGCGATCACAAGCAAGCCAAGCGGAGCATAGCGCGGGTCGAGCAGCGCCAGCGGCAAATAAGATTGCAGGAAGATCACCCAGATGGTCCAGCCTCCAATCAAATGAAGGAGATGCCAGCGGCGCGGGCCCAGCCACGCGACCGCGCGATCGTTGGAAGTTGCAGCCATCACAAAGATGAAGCCATAGGAGGTGCCGCCGCCGACGAGACCCAACAGGCTTAGATCGTCGATGAAGGGATGCGGGAAAAAATCCGCGAGCAGCACCAGCGCCAGCAGATGGATGGCGTGCGAAAAGGCAAAAGAAACCCCCACCTGTCGCCGGTGGCGCAGCAGCCAGCGCGTTGTCACCCCGGGAAAAAATGCTGCGAGGCTGCTCGCGACGAATGCTGTCGAGAACAACAAAACCGAGGTCCGGGCGCTGGCTCGGACCAGCCTCCGTACGGCGGCCTGATCAAAGGGGCCGACCAGGAGGAGGAAAGCGGCCATGGCACCGAGCAGAGCGCAGAGGATCATCGCCAGCCACCAGGAGTTTTGGCCCGCGCTTTGCGTCGGGATCGCCCAGGTGACAACCGCCGCGCGATGCTTGTCCGAGCCAGTCCTCATGCGGCATCTCCTACGTCGCTCTGCACCTTCAGGGAAGTCGGAACTCCCGAGCAGGCGCCCCGAGCAGGCGCCGATGTAAAATAAATAGTTGAGTCCGATGGCGCGAGCACGGCTGTCCGAAGCCTCTTTGGGCGGAGTACCCTTGCGCCGGGGAAAATCTGCGTCGCGCTAGGCGCCGGAGTTTGAATCCATCCGCTGCCCGGCACGGGCTCCGGCCGCGGCCTTCGCGACGGCTGGCGGCTGGCGGCAAGGGGGCAACCGTGGTTCTACCAAAGGCCCCGATCTGCTAGCCGCCGCTCGTGCACCCCTTGCTCCGCCCGGCGCTGGTCGTCGCCGCCATCATCGGGCTCGCGCTGACCGCGCGCTTCATGGAAGTCGACCGGTTCCTGGAAGTTGAGGCGGCTCGTCGGCTGATAGAGACGCATGACCGGCTCGGCCCGGTTCTGTTCATCGCGGTCTGCGTCGGCGGGATGCTCATCAATGTCCCCGAGTCCTTGTTGCTGGCGGCGGGAGGGGCCCTGTTCGGGTTCGGGCCGGGCCTGGCTTACGGCTGGCTTGCTTCCGTCATTGGCACGACCACCACCTTTCTCCTTGTCCGGTATGGCTTCGGTCGCGAAGGGCGGGAAGCTTTGGTGCGCCGTTTCGGCTTTCTGGGGCGGCTCGACGAACGGTTGTCACGCCATGGTTTTCGAACCGTTTTCCTGATGCGGACGGTGCTCTTCGTCGCACCACCGCTGAACTGGGGCATGGGTGCCACCAGCGTGCCGCTCCGCAGCTACGTCGCGGGAACCGCGCTCGGCGTGCTGCCGGGGCTGCTTCTCGTGACCTTGCTTGGCCGCGAACTGGCCGTTGCAGAGACGAACGGGGATTGGACCAATCCCGCGCTGCTGGTCCCGGCGCTGCTCTTCGCCCTGATGCTCGTTGGCGGTGCGCTGCTAGCGCGGCGCGCCTTTCACGTCCCTTGACGCGGCTGGCCGAGGGGCCGAAGCTGCTAGCGGCCCTTCTTCTTCGACCCCTTGGCCTTTGAGCGCTCCCCGGCCTCTCGGGCCCGGAGCATTTCCTTATGACGCTTGCGACGGCGTTTGATCTCTTTGCGACGTTCAGATGCCATGAACTTCCCCCGATAGGCTAAGGCTCCACGGCACGCAAGCCGAACGTACTTTCATTGATACGAATAGGGGTTTACCTCGATCAACGAAATCGTCCAGCCGGTACAAATTTGTCGGTCCTGTGACACCCTTGGCGCGGTGTGCCGCCCCCGCCCATGCGCGATCCCTAGAGTTTTCCAGCGTGTTCGTCTTGCCTCTCGGCTGGAACGCTTCTGGCTTAAGTGCCCCACGGGAACTTTTTCTGGGGGGTGGACGATGGCTGGAGCGAGCGCAGCGAGACAGGTGGCAGGAGAGGGCATGATCCCGATTTTCGGAGAGCCCACGGGGCTTTCGGATACGGGACTACTGGACAGCGCGTGTGGCGAACTCGCGTTGGACGAGCCGGAGGACGGCTTTGATGCCCTCGCCGACGGGGCCGAGGCCTTTGTCTACGATGAGGAAGAAGTGCGCCGCCATCTGCCGCTCGTGCGCCAAGTCGTGCAACGCATGCTGCCCCGCAAGCCGCCTGAAGTGCCGATGGACGACCTCGTCAGCTGGGGCACGCTGGGCCTGCTCGACGCCTTCCGTAAATACGATTCGGCCCGCGAAGCGTCGTTCCCCACCTACGCGCAATACCGCATTCGTGGTGCGATCCTTGATTTCCTGCGCCGCTGCGATTGGCTGCCCCGCAGCATGCGGCAGAAGGCGCATGATCTCGACGCCGCCACCGCTCGCCTCGAAGGCCAGTTCGGCCGTTCGCCGGCGAACGAGGAATTGGCGCGTGAGATGAACCTCTCGCTGGACGAATTGGCGCAGATCCAGACCCAACTCGCCACCGGCAACGTCGTCACGACCGCCGAAATGCCCTTCGGGCAAGGCGAGGAGAGCGTGAACCTCGAAGAAATCTTCGCCGATACGCTGGCGCCTGGTCCGGCCGAATTGCTGCTCGAGCACCAGCGGATCGACATCCTCACAGAGGCGATCGAGAGTCTTCCCGAGAAGGAGCGCTTCGTGGTCTCGCTTTATTACTTCGATGGCCTGACGATGCGTGAACTGGCGGAAGCGCTCGGGCTGACGGAAGGCCGGATCTCGCAGCTCCACAGCCAGGCGATGCGCCGCCTGCGTGGGGCCCTTGAGGTTTGCCGGTCGGAGATCTGTTTCGACGCCTAGGATTGTCCCCGAGCCCCCGACGGCGGCGGGCCAAGGCGAGGTTCGCACGACCGTCCCTCGGGCTTGAAGCGCAGCGGCGGTGAGCCTCGGCCGCGCCGTGGTCGCTAAAGCTGCGGCGCCAAGGTGCCGACAGGAAGGGTGATGGACACTCCTGCTGATATGCGCCGTCCCTTTGGCGAGCGCGATTTTGCTCCTGGTGTTCTGGCCGCACGTCGGCCGCCGTCCCGCCAGATTGGCGGTTCCCCCAACCAAAAGATCTCGGCGGACGAGGCCGCCCGCGAACTACGCCGACGGCTCGTCGAGCGTATTGGACGCGAGGTCACGACCGGGGCGTACCAGCCGGATGCCCGCCGCGTCGCCGAGGCCCTGGTGCGCGCCCGGATCCCTTTTCTCTTCGGCACCAACCATTAGTGCGAGAGCGTCGCCTCGAATTTTGTGATCTCCGCCGCGAGCCTGGCCGCCACCTGTGGATGCCTGTCGGCCACGTTGTAGGCCTCGGTGGGATCGGTCTCGAGATCGAAGAGTAAAGGCAGCGGCCCGGTGGTGTGCTCGCTCAGGTGGCCGAGAGCCTTGTTCACCGGCAAGGGCCATACATAGTGGTTGACTGAGCGGAAGTATTTCCACTTGCCCTCGCGTACGGCCTCGAGTTCGCCTTCATGGTAGAAAAAGAGGCGTTCGTGTGGGGACGGGCTGCCTGGCACGGTGAGCAACTCGACGATGTTCTTGCCATCGATCGGGCGATCGTCGGGCGGGGCCAGTCCGGCCAGCGCGAGCGCGGTGGGCAGTAGGTCGATATTGATGGCGAGCTGGTTAGATACTTGACCGGGCGGGATCCGGGCCGGCCACTGCGCGATGAAGGGGACGCGATGGCCGCCCTCGAAACTTTGGCCTTTGCGGCCGCGGAAGCCGCCCGGGCTGCCTTCGTACCAAGGGCCGTTGTCGCTGGTGAACATGACCAGCGTGTCGTCGAGCCGGTTTTCGCGCTTCAGCGCGTCGATCAGTTGGCCGACGCTCCAGTCCAATTCTTCCACCGTGTCGCCGTAGATTCCACCGGCGGAGCGGCCGCGGAAAGCCTCCGAGGCAAAGAGCGGGCGGTGCGGAAAGGTTTGGGCGAAATAGAGGAAGAAGGGCTCGTCGTGCGAAGCTTCGATGAAGCGGACGGCCTCCTCCGTGTAGAGCCGGGTCAGCGTCGTCTGGTCGTCGACGTTGGCCTGCAATTGTTCGTAGTCCCGGTAGAGCGGGAAGGGGTGCATATCATTACTGTAGGGGACGCCGAAGTAATGGTCGAAGCCGTGTCGCCTGGGGTTGTGTTGCGGGTCGGTGCGGAAATCGCCGAGATGCCATTTGCCGATCATGGCCGTCGAATAGCCGGCGACTTTGAGCGCTTCCGCGAGGGTGATCTCGTCGTCATTGAGGCCGGTCGCGTCGCCGACGGTCGCCAGGTCCATCACTCCGACTCGCCCCATCAAGTAGCCAAATTTGACTGTCGCTGATTGGAGGAGCGACATGCCCCCGGGGTGAAGCGGGTCGTCAAGCCCCATTCGCCGCGCGTATCGCCCGGTCAGCAGCCCCGCCCGCGATGGCGTGCAGACCGAGTCGGAGGCGTGGAAATCGGTGAAGCGGATGCCTTGCGCCGCCAGATCGTCAATCCGCGGGGTCTTGATGGCCCGACCGCCGTAGGCCCCGAGATCGCCGTAGCCGAGGTCGTCGGCCAGGATGACGATGATATTTGGCGGCGGGCTGGCCGGTTTTGCGCCGGGCTTCACCACGTCGCTGGTTTGTGCGGCGGTTCCCGTTTTGCTGGCCTCCGCGGCAACCGCGGTGGTCGGCCGCAGTGCCAGGACGGGGGACAACCCCAGGAGCCCGCCCAACGCGAAGGCGGGCAGGCGCAGCAAGAACCGGAACCTTGAGCGGCTTGCGGCGCCCGTCTCTAGCCCGCCCAACGCGAAGGCGGGCAGGCGCAGCAAGGGCCTTGCGTGGATCGACTTTGATTCCGACATCTTCTCCCCTTACCAGCGGCGGTTCCGAAAGGCGCCCCGAAATGCCTCATCCTACAGAAACCTGCTAGGCCGGTCTCGTGGCAGGGCCCTTCATCGCAGCTTGTGCACAGATGCGCTGCGGCGACGATCCAGCGGTCAATCTGGCCGCCGCTTTGCGGCTGATCGCACAGGCCAGCCGCCAGGGAGCGGCTTTGGTCGTCCTGCCAGAAATGTTTTATTGGCGGGGACCTGCCGCCCGCGACGTTGAAATTGCCGAGGGCCTCGACGGCCTGCTGGTCGGCCGACTGGCCGAGGCCGCCCGTGCCGCCAGAATCACCCTCGTTGCCGGCTCGATCCTCGAGCGCCATCCAAACGGCGGCCTGCCCTGGAATACCAGCCTGGTTTTTGGCCCCGACGGCGACCGGCTCGCGGTGTACCGTAAAATTCATTTGTTCGACATCGATCTTCCGGCCGGCCCGCGCGTCCAGGAAAGCGAACGGCTTTCGCCCGGCGAGGATCCGGTTTGTGTCGAGACGGCGGTCGGCCGGATCGGACTCTCCATCTGCTACGATCTGCGATTTCCTGAGCTTTACCGGCAGCTGGTTGCGGCCGGGGCCGAGATTCTCTGCGTTCCCTCGGCTTTCACCTTCGCTACCGGTGCGGCGCATTGGGAGGTTTTGTTGCGAGCACGGGCGATTGAGAATCAGGCCTGGGTTCTGGCGCCGAACCAATGCGGTCCGGTGGGGCATGGACCGGAGGTTTGGGGGCATTCGCAGATCGTCGACCCCTGGGGGGTTGTGGTGGCCGGGGCTGGTGCGGGCAGCGAGGCCCTGGTGGTGGCGACCGTCGATCCGGCGGAAACGGCGCGCGTCCGCGAGCAATTGCCCAGCCTTCGTCACCGCAGGCTGGCAGGATGAAGCCGGGTCTGATAGTAAAGCCATTTTTCAAGGTGGTGACGCCGACCGAGGCCCGTGCCGCGATGGATGCCGCGTCGGCGGTTGGAACGGAAAGAATTGCGGTAGCCGAAGCGGCCGGCCGGGTGGTCGCCGTGGCGGTAGCGGCGCCCGAGGATCTGCCCACCTTCCACCGCGCCCATATGGATGGCTACGCCGTGCGGGCCCGCGATACCTTCGGCGCGTCGGCTTCGATCCCGGCCTACCTGCGGCTCGCAGGCGTGGTCGAGATGGGGAAGGCGCCGCCGGGAGAGGTCGGGCGCGGCTGTGCCATGCGTATCGCCACCGGTGGAATGCTTCCCGAGTGTGCCGATGCGGTGGTGATGGTCGAGTACACCGAGGAAGTCGTTGGTGGACAGGTCGAGATCGCCCGGCCGGTGTCGCCTTTCGAGAATGTGATTCGGCGCGGCGAGGATGTCGCCGCGGGGGTGCGAGTGCTCGAAGCAGGCATCCGGTTACGGCCGCACGATCTTGGCGGACTCACCGGTGCTGGCATTGTCGAGATCGAAGTTTTTTGCAAGCCCAGGATTGCGCTGATCGCGACCGGCGATGAGATCATCGATCCGTCGAACACTCCAGGGCCGGGGCAGGTGCGGAACATCAATCAAATTTCCTTGCGAGCGATGGCGCAAGCGGCCGGTGTCGAGGTTCTTGATCTCGGTGTTTGTCGGGACGATCCCGTGGCCTTCGCGGCAATTCTCAAGCGCGGCATCGAGGAAGCAGATGCTGTGGTCGTCTCGGGCGGCAGCTCGGTCGGAGTGAAAGACATGACCCTCGATGTCATCGCCCGACTTGCGCACGCCGAGATCGTTTTCCATGGCATTTCCGTCGCCCCGGGCAAGCCGACGCTGCTCGCCTGGGTTGGGGATCCTCTGCAGAAGGGTCGTCGCCGACCGATCCTCGGCTTGCCTGGTCATCCGGTGAGCGCTTTGGTCATTTTTGACGTTTTCGGCGTGCCCTTGCTGCGGCGGATGGGGGGCGAGCCGAGTGGCCGGGCGTGGCGTTCGCGCGAGCGCGTCTGGGCCCGCCTTGGGCGTAATATCGACTCGGCCGCCGGGCGCGAGGACTACGTCCGGGTGAAGCTGGTCGAGACGGGCGCAGGTCTGATCGCCGAGCCCCTGCCAGGAAAATCGGGCGCGATCTTCTCTCTCGTCCATGCGGATGGTTACGTCGTGGTCGAAATGGAACGCGAAGGCCTCGAGGTGGGGCAGGAGGTGGCAGTCGCGCTCTTCTAGTGCGGCTGCCGAAGCGAAATGTCGCGCAAACGTTATCTGGCGAAGCGATCGCTTGAGGAAGCCCGCGCCGAGATGCTCCTCACTGCAACGCCGCTGCGGCGGAGCGAGGAGGTTGCGGCGGAAGAGGCATTGGGGCGGGTGCTTGCCGAAGCCGTTTCTGCGGCGCGTAACGTGCCGCATTACCACGGAGCGGCGATGGACGGCATCGCTGTACGCGCCGAGGATACTTTCGGCGCCAGCGAAGGCCATGCGCGCACCCTCGAACTGGGAAGTCCGGACACTGTGGTCCGTCCATTTTCATGGATTGACACGGGCAACAGTCTGCCTCTCTGGGCCGATACCGTGGTCATGGTGGAGCGGGTGTATGAGGGGCCCGCGCCCGCAGCTTATGGCTTGACCCCGCAGGGAGGGTACCCGGCCGTACGGGTGGAGGACGGTTGTTGCGACGCGGCCACCCCCGACGCACACGCCCCCGAGCACGGGACTTCGCAGGAAAGCCCACCGGTGCAGATGGGGGCCAATCTCGGTGAGCAGCCCGTGCAGGTCGTGCATATCCGGCACGCCCAGCCGCCGTGGCAACACGTTCGCCTGGTCGGTGAGGACATCGTCATCAGCGAACCGCTGCTGCCCCGGGGCCATCGTCTGCGGCCCTTCGATATTGGAGCGTTGCTGGCGGCCGGGATCGACCGGGTCCGCGTTCGCGCCCGGCCGATTGTGGCGATTCTTCCGACCGGCGATGAACTCGTTCAGCCCGGGGCCGAGCCAGGCCCCGGACGGATCGTCGAGTTCAATTCCCGCATGCTTGCTGCCTTCGTGCGGGAATGGGGCGGCGAGCCACTGGTGCTCAAACCGGTGGGGGATCAACTCGAGGCCATCTGCTCCAGCATCGGTGCAGGCCTGCGCGAGGCGGATGTAGTGTGTGTGATTGCGGGATCGTCGGCCGGCGATCACGATCACACCGCCGACGCGCTGGCCAGGTTCGGCCGCTTGATCGCGCACGGCATCGACATCATGCCGGGCAAGCCGGCAATCGTGGCGGCGATCGAACGCACGGCCGAGGGGACGCCTGTGCCGACGCCGGCCGTGGCGCTTGGGATTCCGGGCTACCCGGTCTCGGCGGCGATCGTCTGCCGGGAGCTTCTCGAGCCCTTGTTGGCACAACTGGTCGGGACGCCGATGGCCGACCGGCCACGACTGCGCGCGCTGCTGCCGCGCAAGCTCGTTTCCCGGCTGGGCAATGAAGAGTTCGTGCGGGTCAATATCGGCCGTGTCGGGGGCCGATTCATCGTGAGCCCCCTCTCCCGGGGTGCGGGAGCGATCACGACGCTGACGCGCGCCGATGGCTTCGTGCGGGTGCCGCCCTTGCTTGAGGGGATCAATGCGGGCGAAGAAGTCGAGGTCGAACTGCTGCGGCCGCTTGCCGAAATAGAAGGCACGATTGTCGTCAGCGGCAGCCACGATCTTACGCTTGGCCTCCTCGACGACGTGCTGCGCGGGGCGCATCCGGGGTTTAGGCTGGCGACGAATTCGATCGGCAGCCTGGCCGGCCTGCTCGCACTTGGACGCGGCGAGGCCCATCTGGCCGCGACGCACCTGCTCGATCCCGCGACCGGGACCTACAATCTGCCCGATATCGAGCGCTTGCTTGCGGGTGTGCCCGTGCGGGTGGTGACGCTGGTCGTTCGCGAACAGGGGCTGATCGTCCCGATCGGGAACCCACTCGGTCTTGCAGGGGTGGAAGACCTGGCGAGATCGGGCCTGCGTTACGTCAACCGCCAAACTGGGGCCGGGACGCGCGTCCTGCTCGATCACCTGCTCGACAGACAAGAGATCGACCCCGACACCATCCAGGGCTACGAGCGTTGCGAGCTGACGCATATGGCGGTGGCGATCGCGGTCCGAAGCGGGCTTGCTGATGCTGGCATGGGGGTGAGATCGGCCGCCGCGGCACTCGGCCTTGGTTTCGTCCCGCTTGAACGCGAGGACTACGATTTGGTGTTGCGGGCTGAATTCGCCGAGAGTGCCGCCGGGCGAGCCCTGCTTGAGGTCATCCGCTCGCCGGGGTTCGCTCAAGCCGTCGAACGCCTCCCGGGTTACGATACGGCTCGCGCCGGGGTTGTCAAGCAAGTTGATCGGGCGATCGCACGCCCCGATTGAGGGCGCCCGGTCGCCCGCTTGACCGAGCGCTGGACAGTCTGAAAAAACACCCGTGTTGCCGGTCTGCCGCGAGCCGGCAGATCAACCAGGATCGCAGCGCAGAATCAATTTATCGGAGTCGTGCTGCAGCCGGGTGTTCTCCCGGGTGTCGGCGACCAGGCGGAAGCGCAGGGTACGGCCGGCAGGGAGGGCCAGTTCGGTCATCGCGGTGCAACTCTCGCCCGCCGGGGTTGTCAGGCCGAACTCGGCGATGGCACTCAAAATTTCGTTGCGTGCGAGAGCTTCCCAGGGCCGCGCCGTGCCCGAGCGTGGCGAGGTCAGGGCCACGGCGACCAAGGGGCTTGCCGTGCAGCCGGTGGCGGCGTCATCGAGGCCAGCGCACGACCAGAGGCGGAACAGACACGAGTCTGCGGCGTCACCGAAATCACAGCTTGAGTCGCCGTCGGTGCAGCGAACCTGGCCGGCGAGGACTCCGCCGCGTTCGCGTTTCAGGCTGTACTCGGCAGCCTCGGGCGCCCATTGATGCGAGCAATCGGAAGCGCGTGAGCCTCCGCCGGGGATCCGGAGCGGTGGCGGCAACAGCTCGCAGCTATCGGCGCAGCGACTCGCGGCCGTGCCGTTGTCGGCACCCGCGTCGCATTGCTCGCTGCATTCCGAGACGCCGTCGCCGCAGCTCTCGACCCGGCAGTTCGCCGCGCAGCCGTCACAGCCGGCGCGGTTGCCGTCGTCGCAGGCTTCGCCCACCGAGCGCACGCCGTCGCCGCAGTCTGCCATGTTCTGCTCGCAACTCAGGCGCAGGGGATTCTTCCGCATCAGCGTGCCATCGGTGCCGCGGGCGGCAATATTGAAGGTGCGACGGCCGGTATGACCGATCCGGATCGGCACTTCAAGCTCAAATTGAGGTGTGCAGCTATCCGGCGCCTCGATGCTTGGGCCGGTCTGGAGAGTCTGATCGCCCGAGCGGACGTTGCCACCGAGCGATTTCAGCGCGTCGGCAAGGTGGTCGGCGTTTTCCAGGTCTGTCGGCTCGTTGCCCGCATCGACCCGCGGGCTGCGAATCTTGACGTAATCGACCGAGGCCGTGCTGCAGCCCGTTTCGAGGTCGTCTGGGGCCCGCAGGCAGACCCGGCTGCGGAAGGTGCAACTCCGGTTGATGCGTCCGTCGATATCGCATTCCGGATCGCCGTCAACGCATTCTTGACGCTTGAAGGGATCGCCCGAGCGTGGGTTGATGCGGGCGTTGCCCAGTTGGACACCCCATTGGGCGAGGCAGGAGGTCGCCGCGCGTTCGCTGCGGAATCGGATGTCGGCGAGACCGGTCGGCGTGCAGTCGGCGTCGCAGCCGTCGGCATCGATCAGGTTCGCATCGTCGCATTGTTCGCCGCAATCGCGAAAACCGTCGCCGCAGACGCCTTCGAGGATCTGGCAGTTCGAGGAGCAACCGTCGCAGGCTGTGAGATTGCCGTCATCGCAGGTTTCGTCGGGATCAAGAGCGCCGTTACCGCAGCCACCGGCGCAATCGGCCAACGAGGTATCGACGATCAGGGTGGGCGCGGGATCGACGGTACCGGTGATCACTGGCGGGGCGGATTTGTAGCGCAGTTCGTTTTTGTCGGAGCCCGTGAGTTTGCCGGCGATGGTGATGGCCCCGCCGGCCCGCAAGAGGTTTGTGCCTGCACCGGGGATCACCCACTTCCCCGAGCTATCGACATCGGCCGTGGCCGTGATCTCGATTTCGCAGGCCGTAACCTCGACGATGCCGCCGAACGACTCGGTACTCGTCCCGCGGACATCGGCGAAGCCGACGAAGGAGGCTTTGTGGCCGACGGTTACGACGAGCACACCGCCGCCCCCAGGGGAACTCAATTTGACCGCACCAAGCGAAGCGTCGCCGCTCGCCTCGACGGTGAGAAAACCACCGAAACCAAAGGCGCCGGTGCCCGAGACGTCGCTCAGGCTGCCCGGCAACATCGAGAAACTGTCGCCGGTCAAGACGGAAACCTCGCCACCGCCGCATTGGAAGCCGCCGCTGAGATCGAATTTGCCAGCCTGCGTCACGCCAAGCGCGGCATCGATCAGGACGAAGCCACCGTCGCCGCAGGCCTCCATCGCTCCCGAACCCCCGGTGCCCTTGATTCCGCCCGTCGAGGCGATGGCCACCCGGCCGTTGTGGGCGATCAGGTCGACGGATTCGGCCGAGGCATCGGCGCCGACGCCGCTGATATCGATTTGGCCGGCGAGAATGATGTTGCCGTTTTGGCTGTCGAACGTGATGGTGCCGGCGCCACCTTGCCCCCGCCCACTGATGTCGGCGCCAATATTGATGTCACCATCGGCGAAAAACAGCACTTCGCCTGCCTGGGCGAAAAGGCCGGTCGCGTCAAGGGAAAGTTGCTGCGTCAGCGCGATCCGGCCTCCGGCGGTGACGTCGAGCAGACCGGCAAAACCGTCGGGCCCGGACGCCCCGATATCGATCAGACCGTCGAGCAGGGCGTCGCCTTCCGCCGTGATCGAGAGCACGCCTGCGAACGGGCTGCTTAAATCGAGTTTCGATTTGGTGGTGCCCGACGACTGCAGCTCGAAGTTACCGACCGTGGTCACGATCGTGACGTCGGCGTCGTCGCCACCGCCAAGCAGCCTGGCCCCCGGTTCGAAGACCAGCGAAGCGCTGCGAATCGAGACCGAGCGCGGTGGGGCTCCCGCGCCGACGGTGAGGCTCGCGTTGGGCGTGACGCGGACAGCCGCCGAACCGAAGTCGAGGTCGGAGCCGGCTTCGATCGTGCGAGCCCCTGTGATCACGCAGGGATTGCCCGTGCAAAGTTGGCTTGCCGTGGTGGCGAGCGCCGATCCGGGCATCGCCAGCGTCAGCACCGAAACCATCGAGAATGCAACGCTGGCAGAAAACATTCGCTTGTCCATGTATCTGTGTCCCCAGGTGAGAGTCGCCGTGATTGCCGGCCCGAAACGCGTTCCTTGAGCGGCCTTGTTTGCCGATCCTTGGGAGTCGTGAATGAGCGTATCAGCAGTCAATCGGTGCCGGCAATGAGAAATCTTTCGATTCTGTCTCGAAATGTGGGAGAAAGTTGGTGAGTGCCGTTGGAATCGTGCGCCCCTGCATGAAAACTCCGGAGCCCGCTAGGGGTGGAGTTTCGGGTCCGCGGCCTGGTCGGCCCGCTCAAGCGCCCGTCGGATCAGGGCGGCCGTCACGTCCGCTCCCGAAAAACCGGCCCCAACCGTTCGTCCGGCCAGAAAGCGGGCTCGAATCCCTTCGGCGATGACCGCCAGCTTCAGCAACGAGAAGACCTCATAGAAATCCGTGGTCGTGACGTCGATGCCTCGCGCTTTGCTGTAGCGCTCGGCAAGTTGGGATCGCGTCAGGAAGCCCGGCCGGGCGGTGAGAGCCATGGTGTCATCAAGTCCGCCAGCCAGATGGGCATCACCGGGCTCCCCCCAATAGATGAGCAACCAGCCCAGGTCGGCGAGCGGGTCGCCGAGAGTCGACATTTCCCAGTCGAGCACGGCCTCGATGCCCGGCGGCGTGGCGTTGGTCAGCATCAAGTTGCCGAGGCGGAAATCGCCGTGGACGATGGTGGTCGGCCCCGATCTGGGCTTGGCCCTCTCGAGCAAAACCAGCAGCCGGTCGACCTCAGGCAGATCCCGGTTGCGCGAGGCGTCCCATTGCCGCCGCCAACGTACGAGCTGGCGATCGAGGTAGCCTTCAGGCTTGCCAAAACCGTCCAGCCCGCAGGCCGTCCAATCGATTGCGTGCAAATCGACCAAGGTGTCGATGACGGTTTCAGAGAGATGGCGGCGATCGGCAGGTGACTCGGCCATGCCCGGCGGGAAGGTGCCTTCCGGCACGACACCCCGTCGATAGTCCATCAGGTAGAAGGGAGCGCCGAGCACGCTCAGGTCGGTGCAGAGCAGCAGAGGTCGCGGCACCGGCACGGCGCTCTCCGCCAGCGCCGTGAGGATGCGGAACTCCCGCGACATATCGTGTGCGGTCGGGAGGACATGCCCGAGGGGCGGCCGGCGCAGCACCCAGGATTTGCTGCCGCATTCGACAAGGTACGTCAGGTTCGAGCGACCGCCCGAGAGAAGTCGCGCCCGCAGTGGCGGGGCCTCGTCGCTGGAAAGGCGGGCCGCGAGCAGGGGCCGAAGAGCCGTGCAGTCGAGGCCCGGCGGGTCGCCTGCCGGAGCTGAGGCCTCGGATTGCTGGTCCGTCATGCCGGGTGCTCTGGCAGATCTGCCGACGCGGCGCGAGGCAGAGCGACGGTGAAGCCGAGACGGCAACGCCGCCGTGGGTGTCGTTGAATCGACATCCACGGCGGCGCCTGTCTGTGTTGCTCAAGCCCCGACACGGCAGCCGGGTTGCCCCGGCTGCCGTGCCGGAATCAATGCCCTGCGGGCTTCATTCCGGGCTTGACTGCCGCTGCCGGGGGGGCCTTTTCGGGGGCAGCGATCTCGATCAGCTCGACCTCGAAGACCAGTGTCGCACCGGGCTTGATCTTTGGTGGCGCGCCGCGATCGCCATAACCGATTTCCGGTGGGCAAACCAGTTTTGCTTTGCCGCCCGCCTTCATTTTCTGCAATCCTTCAGTCCAGCAGGGCACCACGCCGCTGAGCGGGAACGTCGCCGGCTCGCCGCGTGAGTACGAGCTATCGAACTCGGTGCCGTCGATCAGGGTCCCCTTGTAGTGGACCGTGACGCGATCGGTTTTCGCCGGAACAGGCCCCGTGCCGGCCTTGGTCTCTTCGTAGATCAGGCCCGAAACCGTCACATCGACGCCGGCCTTCTTGGCGGCCGCGTCGCGGAACGCTTGACCTTTGATCTTTTCGCGTTCCGAGGCGACCTTCTGGCGCTCCATCCCCAGAGTCCTGAAATTGTCGCGCTGGTCTTCGGGCTTGACGCGCAGGGGCTTGCCCAGAACCGAATCCTGCAGACCCTGCTGTACCTGCTCGAGTTCGGCCTGCGTCAGCTCGAAGCTGCCGAGATTCTGCGCCACCGCGGCGCCGAGCGCGTAGAATGTATCATTGTCAATTTTCGGGGCAGCCGCAGGCGCAGCCGCGGGCTTTGCGGCCTGGGCACCGGCTGTTGCTGCTGTGGCGAGCCAGAGCACCCCCGCGAGAACTCCGATCGCCCTCATCCTTGCCTTCATGGTTCCTTCGTTTCCTTTCTCGGCCGATTCCGCCGATGCGTCATTTGGACGAAACCCCGTTTTCGGGGCTTCAAGAGCCGGGAGGTTTTCATACCGGCGGGCTTGCCCGCAACCCGGTCGGGGCGACATTACAAACTGCTCATCCTTCGGACACCTTCATCGACCTTCTTTGGCCGGACTCAGGGCTTGGCGAAGGAAGCGGACGATCGCGGCCGCGGTCGCTGCCGGGCGTTCGAGGTGGGGATGGTGGCCGCAGCCGTCGAGCCGCAGCCTCTGGGCCGAAAGGGCGACCAGCCGCCGTTCAAGGTCGATGGGTGCGGCAGAAAGAAAGCTCCGGTCGCCGTCGAGATAGAGCACGGGACAGCGGATTCGTTGCCAGAACTGCTCGGCCTGCGCGGCATAGAAGGGTTGCGGCGAGGTGGTGCGGTGGAGGGGATCCACCTTCCACAGCCGGGCGGCTCCGGCCGGCCGCGTGCCGTGCAGCGCCATATATCGGACCACCTCGGCCGACCAGAGGGGAAAGTTCCTCGCCAGCCGGGCTTCGGCCTCCTCAAGGCTCAGCTTTCGAGGCGTGGCCGCGCGGCTCGCTGCCCTTTCCAGGTCGCTGATCCAATTCGCGTAGCGCTCGGGGGCTGTGGTGGCCGATGCATCAGGCGGCCCCAGCCCTTCGATATTGACCAGCGCCCGGATGCGATCGGGCTCCGTCCCGGCGTGGAGCAGGCAGGCATTGCCACCCATCGAATGACCGACGAGGACCGCGGGTTCGCCCAGTGCGCGAAGGACGAAGGCCAGGTCGGCGATGTAATCGGCAAAATGGTAGTAGCCGCCGGCCCCGATAGGCGCGGAATCGCCGTGCCCACGCCAATCGAGGGCGACGACCCGGAAACCTTCCGCGGCGACGAGCGGTGCCATGAAATCGTAGGCATGGGCATGCTCCATGAAGCCATGCAGCAGCAGGACCAGGGGGCCGCTGCCGCCATGGTCGAGAAGATGCAGGTCAAGCCCGCCCATTCCGGCCAGCCGGAGATCTTGCATTTCGTTCGCGTCAGGGGTTGGTTCTGCAGGGTTGCCCGCCGCAGACGTCGATCACCGAGCCGTTGGTTTTGAGAAACTCCGAGACCAGCAGCAGCACCAGCGGCTCGTCGCCGGCGCTGCCGTGCGGATCGCCGCCATCGTTCGGCGGCAGATTGCCATCGGGTGGGGCGGGCGTGATCTGGAAATCCCAGACCACCAGCCCGGACCCATCCCAGGGAAGGGCGGGCATCGCGGCGATGCCCCAATAGGGCTCGACCGCCGTGGCGACCCCGGGTGCCAGAGCGGGTTGACGTACCCGTGCCCCGACCGTGCGCACAGCGACTTCGCTGGCGATATTGGCCACCTGGTGGTCGCCGAAAGCCTCAAACCACAGCACGACATGATCCGGGGTGTTGGGGTAGGGCTTGTCAATCAGATGTTGCAGGTAGCCGTTGGCCTCGCCGCGGTCCCAAAGCATCTGGATCAGGCCAAAGGCCAGCGTCTGATCGAGCGGATCAGGGTAGGACCGGCGGAAGAGGGCGTCGAAAGGATCGAAATCGACGCTGCGCGGGATCATCAGACTGTAGTTGGCTCCGCCGACGGCCATTACGCCGCGTGTCCAATGTCGTTCCTGCGCCACGGCTGTGGTTGCGACCCCAAGGATTCCTCCTTGACTGCCACCGAGGAAGAAGGCATCGCGGCCATCAAGTACATTGACACCGTCGCGTTGGAAGGCCGGGTGCGAGCCGAAGCCGGCCGGGTGACGCATCGCCAGCGCCAGGAAAAGAAAGTTCAGATGGGATTGCAGCAGCCGGTCGGGCATGGTGTGAAACTGCGACAGATCCTGCAGCAGGTTGGTCGCGTGGCCGATGTCGCCAGCCGACATCCCGATATAATCCGTGCCGCAAACCGCTATATTGACGCTGGCGGCGAGCAACCCGATATCGATCGCATAACCGGCCGTGCCCAGCAGGCCATGGCCGACCAGAAGCAGTTTCGCCGGGTTCTCGGGCGAGGCTGAGAGCGGAACCGTGCAATTGAAGACCGCGTTGAAAGTGCCGTTGCGCTCGGGCAGCGAATCCCCACCCTGGTCGTTCAGACCACTGCCCGGGCGGCCATCGCCTTTGAGATAAAGGGGGACCTGGTAGGTGCCGGTGATGACGCGGGCTCGGCCGACATCGCCAGAGGTGCTCACGCTGAAGGCGGGTGCAGCCGGACCGAGCTTGGCATGGGCGTCGTCACGCATATGAAGCAGGCGCCCGGCGATCGATTCGCCGCTGGAGACAGTGAAATCCCAGGCCAGATAGAGGTTTTCGCGAGCCACGCCGACGAGCTCGAGATCCTCGAAGATCTGCTCCATGCCGGCGCGCCGGGCCTCGACGGCTTCGTTGTCGGTCGTGATGCCGTCCCGCAAGGCTTCGAAGACCGGATCGGCTTCGATCGGTGCCGCGTCGACGTCAATCAGGTTGCGCAGCGCGACGACGTGACGATGGCCCTCGGCGAGCGCGATGGCCGGCCGGATGGTCAGAGGGCGGCGCTCCTCCGGCGTATGCAGATCGGGCTCGGCCCAGAACGGGACCCGTTTGCCCGTGCTCGCGTTGAGCAGAATGATCGGTGCATCGGCCGCCATCGATTGGGCGAGGTCGGTGCTCGGGGGCAGCCGCGAGGCCTCGATCGAAAGGCCCGGGATGTGGACCGTGATCAGGGCTCCGGGGCTGAACCCGTCCTCGCGGTTCCATTGCGTCGGGTCGATACGCAGGCCGTCCACGTTGACCGGCATCGAATCCCGGACAAAGGCGACGCGTTTTCCGGTGACGGTGGTCGAATCTTCGCGGGTCAGGGCATCCGAGGGGAAGGGCAAGAGGCATTCGCGTGAGTCGAGGATCTCGCAACGCTCGCTATTGGGCGTCTCAAGGTGAATCGGCGCCGGCGCGCTGTTGCCGCAAGCCGAAGCCAAGGCCGCGGTCAGGGCGAGCGGGAGGACCTTCGGCCCACGTACCTGCAAAGGCGTCAGCGGGTTCTGCAGCTTCATGGGGAGCAGCGCTATGTGGTCCGCGGCCGGAGGTCAACGCGGCGGGACGGGAGCTTTGTCTATCGGAGTCATAATAGGACTTGCGCGATCTTCGCTGGAGCGACTAGCGTTGGCAGCATATGGTGCGACAAGCTTTTCTTAGACGCAGCGCGGCAAGAGCATTCGCCGTCGCGTCGCTCCTGGTCTGGCTGGGACTCGGGTTTTCCGCGGCCGAAGCCGCAGATTGTGGCGGAGCCGTGCCCTGTGCCTGCGGCGACCGGGTCGTCGAGAACACCGTCCTCCTGGCCGATATCGGCCCGTGCCTCTGGCCTGCAGGCGACCCCGATGAATTGGTCGGCCTGAGAGTGGATTCGAACGTCACGCTCGACTGCGCTGGCCACGCGATTCTTGGGCCAGCCGACGCGCGGAAGGAGGAGTTCGGCATCAAAACCGGCTCGAGCAGTCGCCATGTGACGAACTCGACGGTGCGCAATTGCGCGGTGTCGGGCTTTTGGTGGGGGATCTATCTCAACGAGTCCGACAATGTGATCATCGAGGACAATATCGTCTTGGACAATGGCTGGTTCGATCCTGAGGCGAATGGTACCGGCTACGGCATCGATATCGCCAATTCGACCGACAGTCTGGTGCGCCGAAATCAGGTCCTTGCCAACGGCAACGAAGGCATCCATCTCACCACGTCGCAGCGGATCGAGGTGCGCGATAATCTTCTTGTCGACAATGGCTTCGAGCAGCTTTATATCATCGGTGCCGACCACAACGAGATCCATGACAATACCACCCGCGGCGGGCATCAGGGGCTCGAGATGCGCCGGGCAGAGGCGAATCATTTTTCGGGCAACCAGTTTCTTGATGCTCCGCTTCATTGGCTCGAGGACGACGTGGTCAATACGACCTTTTCGTATGACCAGTTTGAAGGCACTTTCCGCATCGGGCTTCGCTCGCAGAACACCACGCTTTCGATGGTTCGCTTCGATGCCCCTGATGCGACCTGCCTGGACGTTCGCGCCGCGGGCACCGTCGGATATCGTCTCTTTTTTGGCGATTGTGGCACCCCGATCAAGGCCACATTCCCGGTGGTGATCGATGGCTCGGTGCGATTGGGGCTCAAGCGGCCGCCCGCCGGCGTGTCTGTCGCGGATCCGGGCTGCAATGCCGATATATCCGACGATGGCTTCGTCGACAGTGCCGACCTGGCGACTGTCACCACGGCGCTCGACACCGTGCCCGGTGATGCGGCGTTTGATCCGGCGGCCGATTTGAACCACGACCGGGCCGTCACACAGGTTGACGCCGATATCGCAGCGCTGCAATTCGGATCGTGTCCGACGACGCTCGGGCGGCCGGTGGCGGCCTTGCGCCAATCTGTGCTCGCACCGGGCCTGCCGCGTCGGATTCAAATTTCGGCTGAGAAATCGCACGGCAATACGACAGGGCTGCTGAGCTACGCCCTCGAGTTGCGGGGCTTTCCGGGAGGCGAGCTGATCGAGGAATGGAGCTTTGGCGCGGTCGACCCGGCCCTCGTGCGGGTCGAGGTCGAACTGGGGATCGGTCTCTATGATGCTTTTCTGGTCGTGACCGACGGCTTCTTTACCGATTCCAACCGCAAGCGGCAGCGGATCAAGGTCCGCTGATCGGGTATGGTCAAGGTCTTGTGGGGCCGAGGACGGACGGGCCGATCAGCGTGACCATGCTGACGATCACGATCACTCCGGCGAGGTCGAGCAGGATGCCGTGTCGCATCATCGTTCGCAGCGGGATCCTTCCCGAGGCGTAGACGATCGCATTGCAGGGCGTCGAGACCGGCATCATGAAACCGAGCGAGGCGCCCAGGGTCGCGCCCAAAACCGGCAGAACCGGATCCAGTCCCGCCGAACGTGCGATCGCGATGACAACCGGGACCACCATATTGGCCGAGGCGGTATTGCTTGTGGTTTCCGAGAGCAGCACCGCGATCGAAGTCGCGAGCAAAAGCAGGCTAAAATCGCTCTCGACGCCGAGCAATCCGGTGAGACCGCGGCCGAGGGCTTCGGCAAGGCCGGTCTTGAAGCTCAGCGTGCCCAGCGCGATGCCGCCGCCATAGAGGAACACGATCCACCAATCGATGCGCACCGCCTCGCTCCAGCTCAGAGTGAATTCATGCTTTCGGAGATTCACCGGCAGCAGGAAGAGTAGGCCTGCTCCGAGCAGCGCAACTACGCCCTCGGGCAGCATGGTCACCAGCTGTCGATAGAAGGGGTGCTGGTCGCCGGCCACCAGCGAGACCAGCCCGGGCAGCACCCAGAGTGTGATCGTGAGGCCGAAGGCAAAAACGGTATTACGTTGGCCACGCGTCCAGGGGCCGAGAGCCTGCCTTTCTCTGGCGAGTAGCGTGCCGAGATCGGGCATCCTGGTCTGGCGCGAGGTGCCCGAGCGCCAGAAGTCAAATACGAGAAGACTGAAAAGGAGGGCCACCACCGGCACGCCGATCGCCATCCAGGAAAAGAAGCTGATCTCGGTCGCCGCTTCGCGGCGCAGGAAACCGATGCCAATCAGATTGGGCGGCGTTCCCACCGGCGTTCCAAGGCCACCGATCGAGGCCGCAAAGGCGTTTGAAAGAAGCAGCAGCGTGCCGAAGGTGGGCGCCAGCGCGATGCCCGGCTGGGATTCAATGAAGGATAGGAGGGCGATGCCTATCGGGAACATCATGGCCGTGGTCGCGGTATTGCTGATCCACATCGAGAGCAGGCAGGTGACCAGGGCATAGGCCGCGAGCAATCGGCCCGGGCTTTCGCCGACCCGCCGTAGACTAAGGATTGCGAAGGCAAAACGCCGGTCGAGGCCGTGGAAGGCGATCGCGCGCGCCAGCATGAAGGTGCCGATGAAAAGAAAAATCAGCGGGTCAGCGAAGGGAGCAAAGGCCTCCTGGGCTGGTGCCACGCCGAGCACGACGGCGGCCGCTACACCAAGAAAGGCTGTGATCGCCATTGGGATCGCTTCGCTGACCCAGAGCACGATCACGGTCGCGAGTACGGCAGCCAGCCGATGCGCGGCCGGCGGCAGCGACTCGGCGGCGTACCAGGCCACCGCGAAGGCGAGTGGCGCCAGCAGAAGTCCGGCGCGGTGGCGCCAGAGGTCGAATTCGGTCTCGATCCGCCACGGCTCGCCCATCAGGGGCGTGGCTACCTGAGGTGAGGTGAGGAAGCCCGTCGCTGGGCTCGGGCTCGAAGGGAGCCAACCCAGCGACGGGCTCGCGCTCAGCCGACGGCGCTCTGTTGCTCGCTCGAGGAGGAGTCCTCGCGGTCGAACAACAGCGACCAACGGTGCAGGCGGACGAAGGTCTCGATAAAATAACCACGGTAGAGTGCCGGGCAGCGCAGGTCATCGCAGATTTTGGTAAAGTTCTCGACCAGGTAGCCAAAGAGATCCTGGTACATCGCGGCGTAGGTTCCCGGCTTGATGGCGCGGATACCGGTTTCGATCAGGTCGTAGAAATAGGGCGACATCAGGTGGCCGTAATGCTCGCCGTGCACTTCACGGACGAGGTTGCCCTCCTTGAGATGGACGCCGACGGGGTTGCCGATGCCGATCACATCCACACCGCCACGCTTATGCACCAGGGCTTCGATCACATAGCCGGCCCAGATATCGTCAAAACGCCAGATCGGGTAGCCCGGTGCGATCTCGCGATCCATCGGCATTTGATAGGCTGCGGGCAGCATATCGCGATGGAAAGCAAAGTTCATCGCGCAAAAAGAGAACTTCGTCGGGCATTTCGGCGTGCCGACAGTCAGCAGGGGCTCGACGAGTTTCGCTTCCTGGTGTAACGTGCGGTAATCCTCAAAAAGATATTTGTCGAGACCGTCGTAATCGAGGACGTTGGTCCAGAGACCCATGATGCAGACCAGCCGGCCCTCCACCGTGCTGAAGCGCTTCTCAAGCGGACTGCGCAGCCAGTAGGGGTAACCGCGAGGGTAGATTTCGCGGCCATTATCGCCGCGCACGCCCATGAAATCGATGGTGTTGTACCAGCCGTCGACTTCGACGTTCGGGAACTTGGCGGTCGAGCCGACCACCGAATACGCATTCATGAAGTCCGGCGGGCAGAATACGTCATCATCGAGTGTGATGATCAGATCGTGGTCGGTATTCTTGTAAATATAATAGAAGGCGAAATTCCGACAGGCCGCCGTCTTATGCGGGATGAGATCGTAGTCCTTGCCCATCAAATCGCGCTGGTCGTCGTAAGTGAAGACCGTCATGCGGTCGCGCGAGGGTTTGATGGTCCCGTCGGAATCGTCGACGACGAAAATATCGACGTCTTCGGGAATTGCGGCGATGCGATCGGCCTCAATCGTGCGGATTGAGGGAATGATGACGACCGGTTTACTCATGAACGCGTGCCTCCGAACGGGAAGAATGAATGGAACAAGGAGAGTGCCCCGTTATGGGGCTGGAATTTGTGGAACCTCAGAATGCCCCATCGGCAACTTCTGGGGAAGCCATAAAGGGGGCGCGGGCAACCCTCGGCGGGTTGAGCTTTTCTCTTGGCAGGCCGTGGCCTGCAACGGTTGCCAGAACATGGCCAATGGCCTAGCATTTTGGCTCATCGAGGTCGCCGGGCGGGGGATCTCGGGTTGCTCGGGGCCGGGGCGGGTGGCAGGGGCTGCCCGCCTTTTTATCGGGGTGGGGGGAGGCTCGGACGGCGGCCGTGGTTTTGGCCTCACGCAGCGACTGGGCTTGCTGCGGCAGCGACCTCAGCCAGCCCCGAGCCAGGTGCCGAGGCCCGTACCTGCTGCCGCGATGGTGGCGGCCAGCGGCGTCGTCGCGACGCCCGCGGCCAAGAGGTAGCGCCAGCGCGGCACGCCGAGGGCACCGGCAATTGTTCCCACCAGATGCGGGCCAAGTGGCAGCCAGCGGGCACAGATCAGGAAGAGCCAGCGGCCGGGATCGACCTCGCGGAGGCGCTCGGGCAGTCGGCTCCGTAGGCGCAGGAGGTCGAGGTGCTTGCCGGCCCGGCGAGCCACCTCGTATTGCAGCACCGCGCCGGCCATCCAGCCGATCCAGATCAATCCGCTGCCGATCCAGAAGCCGCTCAGCGACGCGATCATCAGGGCAACGGCGTCGCTCGGCACGGGCAGGAGCGAAACCGAGATCAGGGCCTGCAAGGGGACCAGCGCGGCTGCCGCCGTCAGACCGTGGCTGGCGCGAAAGGGCGCCAAGCCTTCGAGGCCACCCAGCCAGACCACGGCCAGGGTGGCGAGGAGGCCGAGCAGGCCAAGCAGCAGCGCCGAGCCGAGGATGGCGGCGGTCGGGCGGCGCAGGTTCGGGCCGGTCCATGGTGCCGGCTCTTGCGCCTTCGAGGCCGCTGCGGGTCCGGTGCGAAGCACGGGCGCAGTTTTGCTGAAGTGGGCTTGCGGGTCGAGTCTTAGGAACCGCAGCATCGGAAAAATTTATCCGCGCACGATGAGCATTGTTTGTTCCCTGCTCCGACCCTCGCGTGCCATAACGCAGAAGCCATGCCTGCCGCCGACGTCGAGATCACCGAGTACACCGATCCGGCCTGCGCATGGTGTTGGGGCAGTGAGGCCAAGCTCAGGCGCTTGCGTTGGCGTTTTGGGCATCGGCTCGATTGGCGGGTGGTTCTCGCGGGAGTCGTTCCGGAGTCGGCATCGGGGCGCGCGGCTCCTTTGACGCCCGGCAGCCAGATCGAGGGGTTTCGGCGGATCGCCGGCCATACCTCGATGCCGAGTCCGTCTGTCCTCGATCGTGTCCTCCCGGAGAGCCGGACCCTGTGCCGTGTTGCGCTCGCCGCTTTTGGCCGGGCTCCGGAACTCGGCCATGAGGTTCTGCGGCGTCTGCGGGAAACAATCTTTGTTTTTGGTAAAGTATCTCATTCAAACGAGGAGATCCATGCCTCATTGCGCGGCATCCTGGGCGATGCCGATTTATGGCGCTTGCTGGTACGGGCCGATTCACCTGAGGTGGCAAGCCTCGCCGAGCAGGGCTTTGCCGCTGTTCGCCAGCCGATCCCCGAGGTTCTGGAACTGGTGGAAATCGGCGAGGGCAGCGGTCGGGCGGTGCTCGATGACGCCGGGGGGGCCCGCTTCGCGCTGCCGAC
>VFKT01000098.1 GCA_009885395.1 Deltaproteobacteria bacterium
ACCAAGGTCTCGGGGCCCCGCCAAGGGCCCCGAGACTCCTGGATCAGTCAGATCAGAGAACGTACTCGATCTGGAAGCGAACGTTGGAACGGTCGCGCGCCAGACCGAACTGATACTTGAAGACGCCGGAGTTGATCGCCGAGTAATCGACGATGAACCGCCAGGGGTCGCGGAGCACGCGCATGCTGGGCTGGAAGACCAACATGCCCTGCCAATCGTAGAACATGCCGAAGCCAGGCGTCACCTGCGCCGTCATATCCGTCAGGGGCAAGGTCACGTTGTAGGTCGTGTTCACCAGGAAGGTCTGGAGCATCTCCGTGCCCTTGCGGCTCACGATGCGGGTCGAGTTGTTCGGCAGCGGCACCGGCACGCCGAAACAATTCACGGATTCCATGCCCTCGTTGGCATTTTGGCGGTTCTTGAAAACGTTGCATTGCGGCACGTCAAAGTAGTGGCGCATGAAAAACTGCGTCGAGAACAGGAACGATTGGGTCGGGTTGAGCGCCTGGATGTACTGGTTCATATCCCAACCCATGACGAAGTTCGCACTATCGCTGCGCTGGGCGGTATCGAAGACTTTGGCCCCGGGCGGCAGATCCTTGACGCCCTGATTCAGGGCGGGTCCGAGGAAATTGCTGACGTAGTTACCATCGGTGAGGCTGCCGAGGCCGGGGAAAGCGTTGCCAGTCGGTCCACCAAAGACCGCTTCGTCTCGGATCCAGGCGAATTCGCTGCGGAAAATGCCCTTGAGAGCGGGAACCGGCGTCGTCGCCGAGACGCCATTGAGCCAGACGCGCGGCGCCGTCTGTTCAGCCGCAAAGACCGTCACACCCGGTTGGTAATCTGGATCCGCGGCGGTGCCGCGCCGGAAGCGGACCTGCTGCAGGTCGAGGCGGGTGAAATAACTCGCCAAGGTAAAGGTCGTGTCAACCATGTTGAACACAAACCGTGCACCGCCACGCGCGCCATCAAAACCATTGCTCGGCGCGAGCAGAACGCCTGGCGTGCGGCCGGTCGGGGGGCCGAGCGGGATGGCCCAGGGCGAACCAGCGGGCGCTCCCGGAATGAAGGCGACCGTGTTGTCGAGCGCGACGTAGCCCTCGACAAAAGCCTGATCGATCGGGCCGAGGTCCCCGATGAAATAGCTCGAGCGCAACATATCGAGCGGCACCCGGCGTTCATCGAGATCGATGAAGAAGCCACCAAAGCTGTTGTCGACTGGATTGATATTGTCCATCAGGCGGAAGACGTCGGTCTCACCCCAGACCAGGTTTTGACGCCCGAAGCGCAGGAACAGATCTCCTACATCGGCTTCGATATAGGCCTGAAAGAGACGGTTGCGCATCGACGCAACCTCGCGCAAGCGGTGCCGAACGCGGCCGAGGCGCTGCTGCGCGACCAATTCTGGGTTGGCAACCGGAGTCGGGTTCGCCAGCAGGGCGGCGTAGATCTCCTGATATGATTCCTGGTAGCCATGGCTGTAGGGATTGGGGCCCCAATCGTAGATGCCTTCGTATTCCCCGCGCCACGCCAGGGTGTACTGCAGGTTCGAGAGCCAATCGGGCACCGAATTCTCGATATAGGGCAGAATATCGTGGTCCCACTCCACCTCGGCAAAGTAGCGGTTCTGCAAGACGTTCCCGGCACCCGAGTACGGGTAGGTGCCGCCGAAGCAGTTCGGGCACTTCGGGTCGTAGGCGCGCGTCGATTGCTTGGCCATCGTCCCGATGCGCACGTTGGTATAGCCGCGGATCGAGACGTTGATGTTGCCGTCTTCGTCGAGCGGAATGGCCCGCGCCGGTACCGCAACCGACACGACCCAGGCGATCGCCGTCGCAAGCGTAAATAGAATTCTATTATTGTGTTTCATCGAACCCCCTCGCTCGTCATCTCTTGAACCGCCCGGGATTGGACCATGCGAATCCGAAAGCCATCCCGGGCGACCGGATGACCGGGCGTTTCCTAGGACTTTTCCCGGCAGGCTGTCAACGCGAGCGGGGTCGGGCCGGATCGAACCTCATTGACGCAGCGCGCGAAATGCTCCAATGAGCGCGCGGATCAGCCTGGTTCCGATGCCGGTACTTCTTTGCCGCCGAGGGCCAGACCGGGTAAAGCCCCCCGACACGAGGGGGGTTCAAAGATGATGGAATCGGCCAGGTGGCGGCTCCGAGAAGGTTTAGCGACAGTTTCCTTGCTGCTGGTTCTCGCCGGCGGCGTCGGCGCCGAGCCGTACCTGGCCGTCCGCGAAGGCCGGAAATGCTCGACCTGCCACGTCAACATGACCGGCAGCGGCATGCGCACACTGCTGGCCAACGCCCACCTCGAGGAGATCACGCATTACCGCGACATCCTGCCGAAGATCGGTGAGCTCGACGCTTTCGACGGCCAGGTCACGAGTTTTTTCGCCATGGGCGCCGACCTGCGGGTGGGCGATTCGATCGTCTTTCAGGACAAGGCCGATGCCGAGGGCATGGTGGCGAACAACCAGGTGTTCCGCTCGCGGGTCGACGAGAACGTGCTCGGCGTCCAGCAGGCCGCCCTCTACTTCCTGTTGAAGCCGGTGCCGGATCTGCTGGAGATCTACCTCGACGAGGATTTCGGGCCGGGCGGGCCAACCACACGCGAGGTCTTCGCCCTTTTGCGCGGCTGGCTGCCTTGGGGCGGCTTCGTGAAAGGCGGCCAGTTCTACCTCGATTACGGTCTGCGCACCGAGAACGACGATCTCTTCAGCCAGGGCGGGAGCGGCGACGAAATCTTCGTTCGCGGCCGCACCGGAACGTCGTTTACCGGCTACGCGCCGGGCTTCGAAGTCGGCTTCCAGCCAGGTCCCCTCTTCGTCACGACCTCGATCACCGGCGCTTCCGATGCCACCGACCCGCGCGTCACCGGCAATGCTTATACGATGCTGCGCGGCGTCCCCGTGGTCGATTTCCTCCTCACCGGCGCTTCCTTCATGTGGACCCCCTCGGATCGCATCGACCAGACCCAGTTCGCGGTTTATGCCGGCACCACCCTGGGCCCCTTCGAGGTGCAGGGGGAGATCGACTTCATCCACCTGAATGGGGATCTCGGCGGCCTGCCCTCCGAATCGACGCTGCTCTACGGCGAGATCAACTACCTGTTGCTCGATTGGATCAATACCAAGGTTTTCGGAGAATGGAGCGATAACGACGGCCGACCCGACTCGCCGAATTCGGCTCAGAACCGCTTCGGGTTCGGCATCGAACCCTTCATCGGCCGCTACCTTCAGCCGCGGCTCTATTATTCGATCGCCAACGGCCCGAAGAACCTGCCTGACTCAAACCAGAACCGGCTGGTGTTTGAGATGCACGTCTTCATGTAGGGTATCAACCGAAATAGGTTTCCATGCTGGAGGTATGCACCACCAGAGTGTGGCGGTGATCGTCGCGTAGAATTTCGAGACGCAACGCGGCCCCGCTCTCATGCCGCCAGATGCGGTCGTAGAGGGCGCTGCGGCTCTCGATAGGTTCGTCTTCGAGCGTGGCCAGCACGTCGCCGGCTTGCAACCCGTCGCGCTCGGCAGGCGAATCGGGGAGAACGCCGGCAAGCACGATATGTTCCCGCAAATCGTAACAGGTGATGCCCAGCCAGGCGCGAGAACGCGCCGGCTGGAAACGCCCCTCCTGGAGCACCGCCTGCACCGCCGGCAAGGCGTCGGAGGCCGGAATGGCGACCGTGAACCGACCCACCTGGAGAATCGAGAGACTCGAAATGCCAATCATGCGACCGCGGCTGTCGAGCAACGGGCCGCCGCCAAGGCCCGGCGATTCCGCCGTGAAGAGCAGGCTGCGCTCGAGCCGGTACTCCCAGAAAGCCTCGAAGGGCTCGACCGCCATCACCATGCCGGTACTGGCGCGGCGACCGTCGCCGACACTGGCAACGATGAACGCGTCTTCGCCCGGCCGAACATCCTCAAGCGCACGAATCTCGAGAGCGGGGGCCTTGCCGTGGAGCAGGCGCAGCAGGGCGATGCCAACGGCATGGTCGATCGCCACCACCTCGGCCCGGGTCGAGAGGCCGTCCTGGAGGACGACCTCCACCTCCTTCGCGCCAAGCACCACATAATGGGCGGTCAGAACCAGCCCTCCCCAGGCGATCAGGGCACCCGTGCCCATTCGCTCGGCACCCAGGATGCGGGCTGCAGGATGGCCGCGCGGCACTTCGGCGCGGATATGCACCGTGGAGGCCACGGCCCGGTGCAGGAGGTGAACGCTGGCGTTCAAGGCGCTAGTCCCGGATCCTCTGGCTGGATGCCGGAGTTGCCCGCCGCCGCTGCAAAGCAAGACCTGATCAGCCCTCCGAGAAGGGATGCGGCGTCCTGATGTGTCCGTCGAAGCGATTCCATGCGATCGACCTCGAAGCTCTCTTCCACGCCCTGGCGCGGCGGCAGGGTGCCGTGTGGATCGACCGCGACGAGACGGGAAAGCGGTCGTTTATGGCCTTCCATCCGGTGGCGCAACTGCGCATCGACGCCGACGGAAAGTCCGGTTCTGTGGGCGATCCGCTGGAAGCGATTGCGAATTTTGTCGGCGCGGTCCCGCCCCTCGGGGATGACTCGGGCTTCGTTCCCCATATCGCCGGCTTTTTGGCCTACGACCTTGGCCGTTGGGTGGAACCGCGTTCGCTGGGCGGCCTGCGGGTGGATCGACGCAACCCGATCGTGCTGCTCGAACGCTACGATGCAGTTGCGGTGCTTGAGCCTTGCGAGGGGGATGCCGAGCAGCCGGGCGGGGCAGCAGCGGCGGTCGATCCGGCGCGAAGCCTGGTGGATCTCTACCTCGTCGGACGCGACGAGGCCGCCCTGCAGAAATGGGAGAGTTGCCTCGCGGAACTTGCAGAACCAACGGAAATGCCTCCGGGAGCCCGGCATGACACCTCGACTTTGACCAGCCGCCCCTGCCGCGAGGCCCACGAGGCCATGCTCCGGCAGGCATTTGAGCGCATCGCGGCCGGCGAAGTCTATGAAGTGAACCTCGCCAGCCGGTTTCAGGCGCGCTCGACATTGAGCCCCGCAAAACTTTATTGGCGACTGCGTCATGAACAGGCGGTACGGTTTGGCGTCTACTTCGCGTCCGATGCCGCCACCTTGCTCTGCCGCTCGCCCGAACGTTTTCTCAGAATCGAGGGCGACCTGATCCGGACCGAGCCGATCAAAGGCACCCGCCCGCGCGCCGCGCAGCCGGCCGAGGACGACCGCCTTGCCGAGGAACTGCTTTCAAGTGCCAAAGAACGGGCCGAACATGTGATGGTGGTGGACCTCGAACGCAATGATCTCGGCCGGGTCTGCGCCACAGGCAGCGTGAGCGTTCCCTCCTTCGCCCGCATGGAAGAATTCGCCACCGTGCGCCATCTGGTCTCGACCGTCGCGGGCCAATTACGGCCCGAGGTCACGCTTCCTGATATTTTGCGCGCGACTTTTCCCGGCGGCTCGATCACCGGTGCGCCCAGGCTGCGCGCCATGCAAACCATCGATCAGCTCGAAGAAGAGCCGCGTGGCATCTATACCGGCTGCATGGTCTGGATGTCGTCGGCGCGCCAGCTCGATTCCTGCATTGTGATCCGAAGTGCATTGGCCCATGCGCAAGACGCGGAGTCGCCCGATTCATGGCTCTGGGAGTATGCCGTCGGAGGCGGGATTGTCGCCGATTCGGAGCCTACTGCCGAGGTCGACGAGCTGTGGTGGAAAGCGCGGTCTTTTCTTGACGCGCTGGGGGTTTCTGAGGATGAGCGGGCGAATCCCCCGTCTGCGGCTGCGGCTCCCGCTCCCGCCTCCGGGCGACGCGACACCGGTCTGGAGGATGCCGCCAGCCCCGCCGTCGAGGATCGGGGGGCAGACGGAGTTCCGCCGCAGCACAGCGGGGTTCCGCCGCAGCACAGCGGG
>VFKT01000067.1 GCA_009885395.1 Deltaproteobacteria bacterium
CCGCCCGGATCCGCCGGGCCGGATGCTTGGCCCAGATCTCGGCGCAGAGTTCGCCCGCGAGCTGCTGCAATTCGGGAATTGAAACCAGCTCAACCGTAGCCGCGTAGCCGACCTGCAAGAGGGCCTCGGCATTCTCCTCGAGTCCCTTCGTGTCGCTCCATGAAAAATCGAGCTCGTGCTGGCGAGCCAGGGCGCGCAGGCCTTTCTCATTCTTGATACGCCGGGCAAGCACCCGGGAGGAGATGTCATCAACTCCCGGAATCACCGAGTTGCCGAGGCCGCGGGCAAGCTTCTTGGCCTCGTCCTTGGCGCCGGCACCACGCACGACGCGCGAGGAGGGTCCCATGAAGCCCAGCCCCGCCGCCTCGATGGCCGCGATGAATTCGGCATCCTCCGCCATGAAGCCGTAGCCGGCAAAGAGATGGCTGTAGCCGTGGTCGCGGGCGATCGCGACGATCTCGCCGATCCGGGCGAGCTTCTCTTCCTGGCCGACGCCCATATAATCAGGCACACGATGGATATTGGCCGGGAAGCGGAAACCCCGCAGCTCGGGCGCAAGTGTACGCGGATAGGTGACCGAATCTTTCTCCGAAAGCAGCATGCCGTATTCACGCACGCCGATGGCGTCAAAAATACCGAACGCTTCCTGGCGCACCGGCCCGCGGCAGACCACCAACACCTTGAGGCCCGCCAATGAGAACGAGCGCTGCCAGTCCGATTCGCAGTCCTCGAACCGGCTCCTTACAAGATCGCGACCCCGCACCTCTCGCCTCCTCTACTCGAACTCGCGCTGTGGGCCGCCCATCGGAGAGGGCGTGTAGGTGCGCATCAGGAAGTTCAGGTTCTCTGCCAGGACACGGCGACTCGTTCCCGGCATCACGATGCGCGAGATCGAACCGAGCGACAATGCTTCCTTGGGATTCATCAGCTCGCGCTCGTAGCGCTCGGTGAGACGGGCCAAGGCGCCATCGCGCACAAGGGCAGCGTCGGCCTGCGGCGTACCCGACGCCACAGCCTTGCGGTACACCGCCTCGGCTTCGCGGATTTCATCCTTGTAAACGAATTCCTTGCCTGCCGTGCCCATCACCGCGACGCGTGCGTGCGGCATCGCGAACACCATATCGGCGCCGACGAAATGCGAGTTGTAACTCGCGTACGCGCCACCAAAGGCGTTGCGGATAATCAGCGTGATCGAGGGCGTGCGAAGATCGATGATGGAGTCGAGAAAGCGCCGTCCCTCGAGAATGATGCCGGCTGATTCCTGCTCGCGACCGGGCAAGAAACCGGTCGTGTCCTCAAGGAAAAGCATCGGAATGTTGTAGACGTTGCAGAACCGGATGAAGCGCGATCCCTTGCGGGCGGCATGCGTATCGATCTGTCCCGACGACACCGACGAGTTGTTGGCGACAATCCCGACCACGTGCCCGCCGAGCCGGCCGAAAGCAGTGACCAGATTGCGGGCGCGCGTAGGCTGCAACTCGAAGAACTCGCCGTGGTCGCAGATCTGCTGCATGAAAAGCGTGATGTCGAGCGGCGCATTCATCCCGGCCGGGGTATTGAAGGTGCGGCGGAAGAGGATATCCTCCTCCACGGTAAAACGCTCGATCGGGTCAGACGTCGACCAAAAGGGCGCCAGCGAGCGGCTGTTGTCGGGCAGGTAGCCAAGCAGGCGGATCGCGGTGCGCAAAGAGCCTAGTTCGTCTGGCGTGGTGAGATCGCAGACGCCGTTATGGCCATGCACGCCGGGTCCGCCGAGGTCGGCGGCCGAAACATCTTCGCCGAGAACACTCTTGACGACACCCGGACCGGTGAGCCCGATGAATGTATCCTCGCATTGGATCATGAAGGATCCCTGCCGAGGCAGGTAGGCGCCGCCGCCGGCGTTATAACCAAACATCAGGCTGATACTTGGGACCACACCGCTGATCTTGCGCAATGCCGTGAAAGCCTCGCTATAACCGTCGAGGCCACCGACGCCGGCCGGCACGAAAGCACCCGCCGAGTCGTTCATGCCAATCAATGGAATACCACGCTCGCCCGCCATGTAGATCAGCCGCGCCAGCTTGCTGCCGTTGGTCGCGTCCATGGAGCCGGCTCGCAGGGTGAAATCGTGTCCGTACACTGCGACGTCGCGGCCGCCGATGTCAAGAATGCCGCAAACCAGCGACGCACCGTCGAGTCCCGGCCCCCAGTTCTGCCAAAAGAGGTTCGGTTCCTTTTCGGTCAAGACACGGAGGCGCTCGAAGACCGTCATGCGGCCCTTGCCGTGCTGGATCCGTACCCGATCGAGGCCGCCGCCCCGGCCCGGACGATTGATCAATTCGCGTCCGAGTTCGAGGGCGTTGTCGTAGAGCGTGCCACCAGCCAGCTTTGGCGTCGTCTGCGGATCTGCAGCGGCCGCCGCCAGCAGCGGGTTGGTCAAGGAGTGGGCCCCCGGCTGGAGGAGATTTTTGGCGGAAGGGGTCTTCATGGGCTCCGGGTCGCGACCCCTTACCAGAAAGTCTCGCGTTGCCAGCCCGAGGCAACCCGAAATGCCCCTGATGCAGCGCGTCGGGCTCGACGCCTACATCGTCCTGCCTGAGGCTGCCGGGCCTTCAGAGCAGGGCGGATTTTCGACCCGTTCCACTTGGCCGATGCCGGCATCGCCCGGCCCGTTGCTCCACCCTTCAACCCGCCCGGCCGAGCAGGCCGTCGCGCAGGCCGCGCAGCAGCGAGGCCGCAACCGCCGCCTGACGCCGCGCTACGTGCAGCGCCGCACTCAAAAGGACGATCGCAACATGAATCGGTAGCAGGCAGGCCCAATCGAGCGGTCGGGCCAGGGCGCGGGCGATCAGAAGTGGGTTGCGCGCCTTCAGGTAGCCGGCGTATGCCGTCAGGCCCGATGTCATGCCGCGCAAGCCGTCGTGCAGAGCAATCGCGCGTGGCGCGATCCGGGCCTGAAAACCGGCCCGGCGCGCCCGCAGACAAAAATCCACTTCCTCGTGATAGACCAGCAGATCCTCGCGATAGGGCCCGGTCTCGCGAAAGCAACGGGCTGTAACCAGAATCACCGAGCCCATCACCCCACCCACCGGATAGGGTTCGCCCGAGCCCGCGCGCCGCACGCGCAGCAGGGTGCGCGGCACGGCCAGCGTGCGCAGGCCGTAGCGTTCTCCGAGCGAGAGGGCGTTACGGCTGTGTAGGTCAAGCAATGCTGGCCCAACGATGCCGACCCGCGGATCGGCCAGCGAAGCTTCGACCATCTCACGCAGACAGCCCGGTTCGAGTTCCGTGTCGTTGTTGAGGAAGACGAGATGGCTCGCGCCGAGTTCAAGGGCCTGGCGTGCGCCGGCATTGACGCCCCCCGCGAAATGACGGTTTTCGTCAAGTTCGAGGAGCGCGACCCCCGGCTTGTCGCCGCACCAGCGCCGCAGTTCTATCCGGTCTTCGGCCTGCGAAGCGTTGTCCACCACCAGTACACGCAAGTCGACGCCTTGGTCGCGCAGCAGGGATTCCACGCAGCGCCGGGTGATCGCGGCGCCATTCCAGTTGACGACGATGGCGGCGACGAGCGACGCAGCCGGTCTGGTCTCGCGGGTCGTTGCGGCCGTGCGGCTTGCCCCCGCTGGTCCTGCCGTGGCCCTGCTCGTGCCGCTCGGGCCCGTTGGTCCTGCCGTGGCCCTGCTCGTGCCCCCATCCCTCGTTGGTCCTGCCGTGGCCCTGCTCGTGCCCCCATCCC
>VFKT01000028.1 GCA_009885395.1 Deltaproteobacteria bacterium
ATGTGCTGCGCGATGGCACCCTCACCGCCCCGGCCAGTTCGGCGAAGGACGGGCTGCAAGCAGTCTGGGATGAGGGCGCGGGCGGCAAGGTTCCCACGAAGGCCAACCCCGTCGTTGGTCGCGTCGCCTTCTGGACCGACGACGACACGAGCAAAGTGAACATCAACACCGCGGCCGGATTCACGACCAAGGGCATCGACGCCGCCTACGATCCGAGGGGCGATGGCAGTTTCACGAACTATGCGGGTTCATTCTGGGACACCCCGCGGTTCTTCACGAAGTTCGACCGAGGCGGCACGATGGATCAGAAGAACTTCGGGGAGTTCCTGCCCGGCGCGGGTGGCCTCGCGATCTCCCAGCCGCCAGCCAATGAATTTCAGCGCTTCCCGGGGCACCCCGCCACCACTTCGTTGGGCTTGGTCTTCAACCGGAGCGTAGCCAACGACGTCGTCGATGAAAAGACCCCGCGCCTGACCTCGCAGCAGCTCTACCGCCTCCTGCCACGCATCATGCCCGGCGGGTCGGAAGGCGGCGTGGACCGCTTGCTCGCCAACAATAGCACGGGCGGTGTTTATAACATGAGTGACGCGCGATTGCCGATGAAGGGGCAGCGCCTCTACGCCTCGGTCGATGAGTTTTTCTTTGCGCAGCAGCAGATCGGCACCCGCCGGATGACGACCAATGAGTTCCTCACAGGGAGTGCCGACACCACGGACCCGCGGAACCAAATCCCCGCCATGACCGAGGATCTGATCGGCAAAACCGACCTCGATGAATTTCAAGGCTATCGCTTCTTCCTCACCGCGCACAGCCGGGCGCCGGAGCTGAACCTCTTCGGGCGCCCGCGGATCTCCATCTGGCCGGTGTGGGCGAGCGGCAGGCAGGAGGATGGCGTGGACTACTCGGTGCGCCGCAACCCCATCGATCGGCTGATGATGTTCACCTCGACGCTGGGACCGCTGCCGCCGAAAGCCGGAGACGGCACCCAGCCGGCTGGCAAGCTCTTCATGTTCCAGCGCTGGCAGCCCTACGAACCCTACAAGGACGCCAACATCCTCCGGAACACCGAACTACTGAAGTCCTACCTCTCCTCCGGCTCCGGTGCGAACCCCGGCCTCACCGATCAGCCCATCCCCGGCTTCACCAATCAGGCATCGTTCGCCACCAAGTATAACGGCAACGACAACATCGGCAGTCGCGACCAGATCCTCACCGAGATCTTCGACTACGTCCGCTCCGGCGTGAACCTGCGCGACACCTATTACGACAAAGACTACCTGAACCGAACGCTGACGACGAGCGAAACAGAACTGCGCGATCTTCAGCGTTACGCCCCGCGCGGCATCGTGGTCCCGGCCGCGATCAAGTATCCGCGAAACCCCAAGGAGGTCGCCGGCTTCGGGCGCTTCCCCACCGTTTCCGAGGTGGCGATCGTCTTCTACCACGCGGGCTACGTCGGCAGCAAAGCTG
Organism: Deltaproteobacteria bacterium; assembly: GCA_009885395.1. Lineage (GTDB taxonomy): Bacteria > Desulfobacterota > Binatia > UBA12015 > UBA12015 > SXLG01. Next base: position 1,471 of record VFKT01000028.1, read on the forward strand.
AGTGGGACGGAGTTCCTTACTTTGATCCGCAAAAAAAGAACGAATATGGGGTAAAGGAGCACCTCATTCGCATGTTCGTGATGGTGGAAACCAACAACCCCATGATGGGCTATTCGCGCACGGCCGACACGACCAAGGATGACCGTAATAAGACGCCCGAACGCTTGACCCACACCCTCGATATCACGGCCGAGCCCTCGATCACGCTAAAGGAAGGCGGGGTGAAGACCTTCTCGCTCGGGGGAGGCAATCGCAGAAACGAGATTCAGTTTGGCTCGGGCTCGTTCCACGGCGGGAGCAATTCCGCCGGCATGGAAGGCTGCCTCCACACTTTCGGCACACGGTTTGAGGAGCCCGCCGCGGGCCAGAATGACATCCCGCCCAGCCCTCCCAGCTACAATGGCACTGACGCCTACACGAACGGCTCCGGACCCTATGAGTTCCAATCCGTCAACGTCGTCCACGTCCCGGTTCTCCCTCCTAATGGAGAGGATCAAAAGGACTGCGAGTTCGCCGGCTTCAAGGCGGTGCTCCGTGTCAAATTCGGCACCCAAGATCTTCAGTTTATCAAACTCGACTTCCCGCCCGCAAAGATCCCCCTGCCTTCGGACGCGTATTGGGAAGATCCGGGTGGATTCGGCTGGCTGAATACCGATGTGCTCCCTACCAAGTCAGACTTTGAAATAAACCAGAATTCGAACACCGATAACAAGAACTGGCCCTGGGCTTGCGCGCTGCTCAATCATCCCGCGGCCATGAAGAGCCTGGGGCACCGCATTTGGTGGATCAATGGCACCTGGATTAATCAGTTCAATCACGACCAGCGCGCGGATTCGGATGACCAAGCCCGATTCGACGTGAACGGAAACCCGTATGTCGGCGATGGAGCTGGCTATCGGTTTTCCAACCGCTGGCGCAACATCCTCCAGCCTGGCGATGTGGTGCGAAGCCTCGTGCCCGCCCCGGCGGAGAATACCGACCTCCGCACGATTGCCCTCACCCGCTCCCAGAACAACGATCCCGCTCCTTTTGAACCCCTGCAACCAGGCTATGACAATCCGTTCGTGCGCCACGTCCAAAGGCTCGGCACTCCCGGCAGCGTCCGACCCGATGAATTTGAATTGGCCGATAACAAAACGCCGGGGATGCAAACCCAACTCCTTCGTAGTGGCGGCGGCACGCCGTTCATTTTCAGCGGAGCGGACAATCTCACCCTCAACGGGGTGGACAATTCCACCCTCTCCAAAATGGGCCCGAACGCCAACACCGCCACCGTCACCGGCTTCGCGATCGAGCCGTTTCAGACCTTTCGGCCCACCCCCGGAGGGGTCGTCGCGACGTATGGTTGGAGGCGCAAGAGCTATGGCACCGTGGGTGGATCCATCGCCTTCGGCAATCTGGCCGAGCTCCCAATAAGCTTCAAAGTCGGCGACTACGGCACGAGTGCAGGTGAACTCCCGGCTGCACAAAAAGGAAGCCCAGTCATCTACGTCAAACGCGCGGATGGCAAGCCCGGCGACTTCGATACTGGCTATGGCAACCGGCCCGACGGTTCCCTCTGCAACAAACCCGACGAGGGCCATCTCGTCTGGCGCATTGCCCGCACCTTCCCTAACCGCTCAGCCGATCCGCAAGTCTCGGATGACTGGGTCTATCAATACCCCTATTTCACCGGCAATTATAACGATGACGCGACCGATACCTTCTTCAGCACGACCCGGCAGATCCCATCTGCGGTCCACTTCGGCTCCCTGCTCGTCGGCCCCAAGACGGGCTGGCAGACCCTCTGTTTCAGCCCGAATCCCTCCAGCCTGAAGGCGACCACGGCCACGGGCAAGGCCGACCATGACGGAATGGACGTGGATCCGAAGGACCACCTCCTCCTCGACCTCTTCCAGATGCCGGTCGTCGAGCCCTACGCCATCAGCGAGCCCTTCTCGACCGCAGGCAAGGTGAACATCAACTGCGAGATCATGCCCTTCAGCTACATCCGCCGCACGACCGCGCTGCGCGCCGCGCTCCACTCGGTGCGCGTCACCGCGGTCCATTCCGACCAGGTGAAAACCTACAAGGGCGCAGACCAGACCGCCTTCAACACCGGCCAAAACTATCGCCTCCTGCTCAACCGGGACGAAACCATCAAAGGCATCGCCGCCATCTTCAACGACACCACCCGGCCCGCCACCGAGCGCTTCTACAAATCTGCCTCCCAGATCTGTGAGCGCTTCCTCTACCCCGCCAAGGGCACCACCCTCGAATCGGATGCGACCCCCGGCCCCAAGTGGTCCCGCTCCGAGAGCGCCATCGGCAGCTTCTGGGCGAGGCACAACCTCGGCGGCGACAACACACGTGAGAAACCCTACGCGGACCTCTACCCCCGCCTGACCACCAAATCGAACACCTTCACGGTCCACATGCGCGTCCAGAAACTCCGGCCGCAGAAGGGACGGGAAGACG
>VFKT01000088.1 GCA_009885395.1 Deltaproteobacteria bacterium
CAGGTCCTCGACCAAGGTCTCGAGCTTGGCGCGCGACAGCTTGATCACGAGATGCTTGGGGCCGCTTGCGTCGGCGGTGATGAACGGCAGGTTGATCTGCGTCTGCTGCACCTGGCTGAGCTCGATCTTGGCCTTCTCCGCCGCTTCCTTCAGCCGCTGGAGCGCCATCTTGTCTTGCCGCAGGTCGATGCCCTGATCCTTGCGGAACTCGTCGGCCAGGTATTCGATCAGCCGTTGGTCGAAGTCTTCGCCGCCGAGGAAGGTGTCGCCGTTGGTCGATTTCACTTCAAAGACGCCGTCGCCGACCTCAAGAATGGAAATATCGAAGGTGCCGCCGCCCAGATCGAAGACGGCGATCTTTTCGTCCTTCTTCCTGTCCAGACCATAGGCCAGAGCGGCTGCGGTGGGTTCGTTGATGATCCGCTTGACATCGAGACCGGCGATCTTGCCGGCATCTTTCGTCGCCTGGCGCTGGTGGTCATTGAAATAGGCTGGCACCGTGATGACGGCTTCGGTGACCTCTTCGCCGAGATAATCCTCGGCGGTCTTCTTCATCTTCTGAAGAATCATCGCCGAGACTTCCTGCGCGCTGTAATTCTTGCCGCGCAATTCGACCATGGCATCGCCGTTGTCGGCGCGGGTGATCTTGTAGGGCAGGACCTTGGCCGCCCTCTGCACCTCGGGATCGTCGAAGCGGCGTCCGATAAGGCGCTTGACTGCAAAGACGGTATTCTCGGGATTGGTGACCGCCTGTCGTCGGGCGATCTGACCCACCAGCCGCTCGCCATTCTCGGCGATCGCGACCACCGATGGTGTGGTGCGGGCGCCTTCTGAGTTGGCCAATACGGCCGGATCACCGCCTTCGATGATGGCGATGCAGGAATTCGTCGTGCCCAGGTCGATACCGATGATCTTGCCCATGATGTCTCTTTCCCCGGGGTTCGAGGTCCCGGGATGATTTTCTTTTTTCGCGGAATGAAATCATCCGCGTCGTTGTGTGCGAGTAAGCCCGAATGTCGGCTTTGCAAGCCGCTGCTTCAGTTTCCGACGGCAGGTCCTGGGCCGATGGAGACGCTGACCCGGGCCGGTCGGAGCAGACGCTCGTGCAGCCGGTAGCCGGGGGTATGCTCGACGAGGATGTTGCCCGCCGCCAGGGTGGTGCTCTCAAGCTGGCCGAGTGCTTCGTGTTGCCCCGGGTCGAAGGGACGTCCTACCGATTCGATCTGCCTCAGTCCGTGCTGGCCGAGGCTGGCGACGAGTTGCTGCAACACCATCGCGACGCCTTCCTGCATCGAGCGGATCGCCGGGTTTGCGCAGGCGCTCTCCTCGGCCGCGTCGATCGCCCGCTGCAGATTATCGAGTGCTGGCAGGACGTCGTGCAGCACGGGCGTGGCTGCATAACGCGTCGCATCTGCCCGTTCCCGCACCATACGCTTCTTGAAGTTCTCGACCTCGGCCCTTTCGCGCAGCAAGCGGTCGCTGAGTAGCGCGGCCTCCTCGGCACGGCTGAAGAGCTCGGCCTCGAGCATGCGGATCTGGGCATGGGCCGCCTCAAGGGTGGCCGGCATGGGATCGGGGCCGAGTTCGGGTGGCTGGACCTTCACGGGATCGGGGCCAGCGCCGGGGTTTCTTTCCGGATCGTCGAAGACGTTGGTGCTCATGGTTATTTGGGGC
>VFKT01000377.1 GCA_009885395.1 Deltaproteobacteria bacterium
CTGCGGTGACGGTATTGTCCGGACAGGTTGCACCTGAGACGCCAGTGCAACTCTCGCTGGGATCGCAGGTATCGCCCGAGCCCAGGCGGCAGACGGTGTTCACTGCGGTGACGGTATTGTCCGGACAGGTTGCACCTGAGACGCCAGTGCATTTTTCGGTGGGATCGCAGGTATCGCCCGAGCCCGAACGGCACACCGTTCCGGCAGACTGCTTGACATCTGCCGGGCAAGTGCTGGCCGAGCCACTGCACGTCTCGTGCGGGTCGCAGAAATCCCCGTTGCCGGACCGGCAGACCATGCCCAACTCCACGAGCAAGCAGCTGGAGCTACAGCAGTTTCCAGTCGCACCATTGCTACCGCCGAGGTCGCAGGTCTCGCCGGAATCCACGATGCTGTCGCCACAAATTCCGGGACCCTCGAGCTGGGCGATGAACAGCTTCTGCAAGGTCGTGGACGGGGCGGTGCCTCCCAGGAGGGTTCCGCTGACGCCGATGGTCTTACCGCCGTCGGACAGAGCGAGAGCCATGGCCACACCACCGGCGTGCCCGCCGGTCAGCGGGATATTGGTGAATCCAGATGTGCCAAATGTCCCGTCCACCGCGCTTCCATCGGGAAGCACGCGCCCGACAAAAGGCGCCTGCTCGCGCTGCTGCAAGGAAATCGACAAGCCAGGGGTGTGGTCGCCGGCAATGATCACTCCCGAACTGCCGTCGAGCGCGATGTCCTGAATGGCCCGCTGGCTCACTTCGAGAATGCCGTCGCCCCCGCCGAAGGACGAATCGGCAGCCCCGCTAGAGGTGAAGCGGCGAACGAACCCGTCCAGGGCATAATAGGGGAAACCGCCAACGACTCCGGTCGATTTCGACCAACCCCCGACTACGATCCTCCCGTCGGTAGCGACTTGGACAGCCGTTGCACTCTCTCCGTCATTTCCAAGGTCCCATCCAAGGGCGCCATCGGAGCTGAAGCTTGAATCGAAGCCGCCCGCAGCCGTCAGCCGAAGGACGAAGGCTTCCTCCTAGGCTCTTGCCGATCCGGACTGCCCGACAGGTCCAAGACCCCCGACAATGACAATTTTGCCGTCGCTCTGAAGGGCGACATCCGTCGCTTCCAGTGCGGGCTGCGTGCATCCCGCATTGCCACAAGGGTAGTCGAGAACGGCTAAGCCGTCGCCACTGAAGGTCGCATCAAGGGTGCCATTGCTATTGAAGCGAGCGACCGCAATTTGGGGGGGGGCCGGATTGCGCCGAGGCCCAACCGAATATCGGATTTCGCCAAGTTGTAACGAACGGCCGAGATGACCGGGACCAGCGCGCCCGCGCTCGCGCCGCCATCTCAGCCTGCGTCGTCCAGCGCGAGGTCGGTTCAGGGAATTTGCGCGTCGTGACCGAGCGCCCGCAACCTGGCTTCCGGGATCGCGCCGACTCGGATGATCTCAAGCGGTGGCCCGGGATCGACGATCGTCGAAGGCGCACCCCCGAGAGGGCCGCCGTCGAGATAGCTCGCCACCCGGTTGCCAAAGAAGGCCCGGGCTTCAACGATATCCTGCGCGGGTGGTTGGCCAGCCGGGTTCGCGCTGGGGGCAGCGAGTGGCCGACCGACGGCCCGCAGCAATTCGCGGATGGTCCCCTCGGGCGGCAGCCGGATCCCGATCCGGCCCGCGGCGACGAGAGCCGGGTGGACCCCGGCACGTGCCGGCAGCAGCAAGGTCAATGGCCCCGGCCAGAAGGCCGCTGCGAGTCGTTCGGCCGCTGGCGACCACGAAGCGACCAGCCGATCCGCCATGGCCCGATCGGCGACCAGCACCAGGAAAGGCTTCCCGGCCTCTCGTCCCTTGACGAAAAGCAGGCGATCAAGCGCGAGCGCATCGAGTGCGTCGCAGCCGACCGCATAAAGTGTCTCGGTCGGAAATACCGCGAGTTCCCCACGCTCAAGAGCCGCGCTGGTTTCAGCGAGCGGGGCCGTCTGCCCGATTCCTCCGCGAGTTTCGGTCATCGGTTCCAAGAGGGGACGTGCGTTTAATTTCTTCGCGGAAGTTTAATTTTTCAGGCACGCGCGATCGCGCGCACACTCGCCGCCCGGTGGCCGATGTCGCGGCGCCATTGGGCGCCATCGAACGAGAGGTCCGACACCGCGACGTAGGACCGATTCACGGCGTCGGTGATCGTCGCGCCGAGCGAGGTCACGCCGAGCACCCGCCCGCCACTGGTCACCACCTGTCCCTGGGGCGAGCGGCCCGTCCCGGCGTGGAAGACGACGGTATCCTGTCGCACTGCCGCCCGCTCGAGGCCAAAAACAGGGACGTGCTTCTCGGCGGTCATCGGGTAGCCGCGCGCCGCGAGAACCACGCAGGCCGCGGCGCGGGGATCCCACTCAAGCGAAATATCGTGCAGGCGCTCTTCGACCACGGCGAGCAGCAATTTCACCAGGTCGCTCTCAAGTCGCATCATCAGCGGCTGGCATTCCGGGTCGCCAAAGCGGACATTGAATTCGAGGACGCGCACCTGTCCCGCGTGGATCATCAGCCCGGCATAGAGCACGCCGCGATAGACGATGCCGCGCTCGCGCATCGTCGCCACGACCGGCTCCATAATCTGATGCATGACGAAATCGTGAATTTCGTCGGTCACCACCGGAGCCGGAGAGTAGGCTCCCATTCCGCCCGTGTTGGCTCCGGTGTCGCCGTCGCCGATGCGCTTATGGTCCTGTGAACTGGCCAGCGCCAGCACGGTGTGCCCATCGGTCAGGGCGATGAACGACGCCTCTTCGCCGGGCAGAAATTCCTCGACGATGACGCGGCGGCCGGCCGCGCCGTACAGGCGGTCTACCATGATTTCGTCGACGGCCCGATGCGCTTCCTCAAGCGTCGTTGCGACGACCACACCCTTGCCGGCGGCAAGGCCGTCGGCCTTGATCACCACCGGAGCGCCGAATTGATCGATGCGGGCGTGGGCGGCCAAAGGATCGTCGAACGATCCCCAAGCGGCGGTGGGCGCACCCGCAGCGTCAAGAATCTCCTTGCAGAAAGCCTTGCTGCCCTCAAGTTGGGCCGCCGCGGCGCTGGGTCCGAAGAGACGCAGGCCGCGCGCCGCGAAGGCGTCGGCGATGCCGAGTGTCAGTGGCACCTCGGGCCCGACGATCGTCAGATCAATATTCTCCCGCTCGGCCAGCGCCACCAGGCCGTCGATATCGTCGACCGCGACGGGATGGCATTCGGCGACGGCCTCGATGCCGGCGTTACCCGGAGCGCAAAGCAGGCGTTCCACCAGGGGAGATTTTGCGAGCTTCCACGCCAGCGCATGTTCGCGGCCCCCGCCACCCACAACCAGAAGATTCATTTTCATCTTGCGTATTTTCCCGAACCGTGCCCTGCGGCGCCTTCAGTGGCGAAAGTGTCGCACACCGGTCAACACCATGGCAGCGCTGCGGGCATTGCAGAGCTCGATTGAGGCCTCGTCCCGGACGCTGCCGCCGGGCTGGATGACGGCGGTCGCCCCCGCCTCGAGCCCAAGCTGCAGGCCGTCGGGAAAGGGGAAGAAAGCGTCGCTGCATAGCGCGGTACCTTCCAGCGCAAGGCCCAGACGGCGGGCGGTATCGATCGCGATCCGGACGGCATCGACGCGTGAGGTCTGACCGCCACCGACGCCGATGGTCCGGTCGGCGCGGGCCAGCACGATGGCATTCGATTTAACGTGCTTGACCACCTTCCAGCCGAAATCGAGGGCGGCGGTCTCCTCGGGCGTGGGTGAACGGTGCGTGGCGAGTCGCGACGATGCCGTGCTCTCGATGGCGCCATCGGTGTCCTGCACCAGAAAGCCCCCCACCACCCGTCGTATCTCGGTGGTGGCGCGCGGCGTTGCGGCCATGTTCCAGCGCATCAAGCGCCGGTTTTTCTTCGCCCGAAGCAGCGCCAATGCGTCGGGGGTGAAATCCGGGGCGATCAGGACCTCGCTGAAGATTTCATCCACCGTCTTTGCCAATGCCAGATCCCAGGTCTGGTTGCAGATCAGGATGCCGCCGAAGGGTGATTCGGGATCTGTCTCGAAGGCCTTTCGATAGGCGTCGGCCGGCGAGTCCCCGGCCCCAACGCCGCAGGGCGTATTATGCTTGAGGATCGCCACCACGGCACGCGAATCATCCGTGAACTCGAGCATCAGCCGCACCGCAGCGTCGATGTCGACGATATTATTGTAAGACAATTCCTTGCCGTGGAGCTGCTCCAGAACCGAGCCGAGATTGCCGTAGAAGGCCGCGTGCTGGTGCGGGTTCTCGCCGTAACGCAGGCTCGCCTCGCGCGGCAGCGAGAGATGCAGGGTCTCGCCAAAAGGCTCCTCGACAGTGACTTCGCGCGAACCCAACCAGTCGGCGATCATGCCGTCATAGGCAGCCGTTACCGCGTAGACCCGGCGCGCAAGCTGACGCCGAAGTGGCAGCGTGGTGGCACCCTGATGCGCGTCCATTTCGGCGAGCACGCGGGCGTAATCGGATGGCTCGACCACCACCGTCACGGCGTCCTGATTCTTGGCTGCCGAGCGCAACATCGAGGGCCCGCCGATATCGATGTTCTCGATCGCTTCCTCAAAGCTGCAGCCGCGGCTGGTGACCTCGGCGAAGGGGTAGAGATTCACGCAGACCAGATCGATCGGCAGGATGCCGTGCTCGCGCATGGTCTCCACGTGGGCGGGGAGATCGCGTCGACCGAGCAGGCCACCATGGATTTTTGGATGGAGCGTCTTGACCCGACCGTCGAGCATCTCGGGAAAGCCGGTATGCTCGGAAACATCCTTGACAGAAAGCCCCGCCTCGCGCAACGCGGCCGCCGTGCCGCCGGTCGAGAGGAGTTCGACGCCATGGCGAGCGAGGCCGCGAGCGAACTCGACCAACCCGGTCTTGTCGCTCACTGAAAGTAACGCCCGGCGAATGCTTGCCTCAGGCTGGTTCATCGGAATCGTCCTCTCTCCCCGGCACCGACGTCGCAACGCCGGTCAGCAGTTCGTAGCCGATCGTGCCCGCGGCGCATCCAAGCGCCATCACATCGGGGGCTTCGGGGCCGGCGCCCCAGAGAAGCACGCGATCCCCGGCCCGCGCTTCAGGCAGATCGGTGACATCAACCGAGAGGTGCTCCATGGAAACCGTGCCGACCACCGGGGCGCGCTGGCCGCGCAGCGAAACCCAGCCCCGGTTCGAGAGGGCGCGCGGGTAGCCCTGCGCATAGCCAACCCGAATTGTGGCGATCAGGCTTGGACGCTTTGCCTGCCAGGTCCAGCCATAGCCGATGCCCGTGCCCGTCGGGACCGGCCGGATCGAGGCAATCCACGAGGCAAACTCCATCACAGGGCGCAGCGCCACAGTGGGCCCGAGGGCGGGATTGGGCCGGTGGCCATAGAGGGCGAGCCCCGGCCGCACCATATCGAGGTGGAGAGCCGGGTCGCCCAGCGCCCCGGCGGAATTGGCAAGATGGCGGATTTTCGGTCGCAGCCCCGCAGCCTCCAAATCGGCGCTGGCGGCGGCGAAAGCTTCGAGCTGCTGACGCGAAGCCGGGTGGCTCGGCTCATCCGCGCAGGCGAGATGCGAATACAGACCGTCGATCTCGAAGGGGCCATCCCGAAGCAGCGGCACCAGATCCAGGGCGGCGGCCGGTGTCAGGCCGGCGCGGTTCATGCCGGTATCGAGTTTCAGATGCACCCGAAGCCGACGCCCCGCCGGCACGACGGCGGCCAGAGCCCGCGCGGCCTCGGCATCGAGCAACGACGGGACGAGTCCCAAGCGCCAGGCGTCTTCGACCGCGTCCCGCCTCGAATCGATGCCGCCCAGAACCAGGATGGGCACCGTGACCCCGGCCGCCCGGACCACACGCGCCTCGTCGGGCGAGGCGGTGGCGAGCATTTCGACGCCGCCGGCGGCCAGCGTTTGGGCGCAGGCCGCAGCGCCGTGGCCGTAAGCATTCGCCTTGACGACTGCGCAGACCCGGACGCCGGGCGCGAGGGCGCGTCGCAAGGCCGAGAGATTCCCGGCCAACGCGTCGAGATCGATGGCGCAGACCGCGCGCGCGTTCATGCGAGCGATGCGCCCGAGGTGCGGAGCGGCAACGGGCGCGATCTACAATCGCCCGGCCGGCTTGTAAAGCGAGGCGTGGGCAAGCGGGATGCAATCGGCCCGGCCCGTGGCTAGCGTCGAGGGGTCGTGACAATCCGGCTCAACGGCGAGACGCGCGAATTGCGGGACGGGCTATCGATCGCCGGCTTGCTCGACTTACTCGGTCTCTCGGGCCGGCGCCTGGCGGTCGAACGCAACCGCGACGTGGTTTCCCGCGATTCTTTCGCCACGACCGTGCTTTGTGCGGGCGATGTCGTCGAGGTGGTGCAATTTGTGGGTGGCGGCTGAGCGCGCCGGCGCTCCTGGAGACGATGGATGGATGATCTTTTCGAATTGGGTGGCCGCACCTTCCGCTCGCGATTGATCGTTGGCACCGGAAAATATAAAGATTTCGATGAAACCCGCCGCGCCATCGAAGCCAGCGGCGCCGAGATCGTCACGGTTGCGGTGCGCCGGGTCAATATCACGGATCCCGCGCAGGCGAATCTGCTTGACTGGATTTCGCCCGAGCGTTTCACGATCCTGCCCAATACCGCCGGTTGTTATACCGCCGACGAAGCCGTGCGGACAGCACTGCTGGCGCGCGAGGCCGGGGTCGGGAATTTCGTCAAGGTAGAGGTGATCGGGGACCAACGCACGCTCTTCCCCGATGTAAGCGCAACCATCGAGGCTTCGAAGCGTCTGGTCGAAGAAGGTTTCATTGTCTTGCCCTATGTGATGGATGACCCGGTGGCCTGCCGCCGGCTCGAGGATGTGGGCTGTGCTGCCGTGATGCCACTGGCGGCACCGATCGGTTCGGGGCTCGGCATCCGCAACCCCTACAACCTGGCGATCATCATCGAACAGAGTCGGGTTCCGGTGATTGTCGATGCGGGTGTGGGTTGCGCCTCGGACGCGGCACGGGCGCTTGAGCTCGGTTGTACCGCGGTCCTGATGAACACCGCGATCGCCGGGGCGAAAGATCCGGTTGGGATGGCGGAAGCGATGCGACTCGGTGTCGCGGCTGGCCGTAGATCGTATCTTTCGGGACGCATTGCGCGACGGCTGCATGCCAGCGCGTCGAGCCCGATCGAGGGCATGCTCGATTAGGACGCTGGCACCTTTCGATCCGCCGTTGTTGGTCGTGACCGATCGGCAGCTCTTCCCGGCTCCATCGTCGGGCGAAGTTTTTGCTGCCGCGGAATGGGCGGCGCTGGAGGCGATCACGGCCGCCGCGCCAGGCGCATTGCAGTTGCGCGAGAAGCACCTGCCGGGAGGGCGCTTGCTGGCGCGGGCCGAGGCGTTGGTCGCTTTATGCGCGGCGCACGACGTCAAGCTTCTGGTCAATGACCGGGCGGACGTGGCCCGCCTCGCCTCTGCCGCCGGCGTGCATCTCCCTGCGGCTGCGATGGCGGTCGAAGACGCCCGACGTGGCGCGACTTTTGCGCAGTCGAATCGTCGCGTCCTGGTCGGGCGTTCGGTCCACCACCCCGAGGAGGCTCGTCTCGCTGCGGCCGAGGGTGCGGATTATGTGGTTTTTGGGCCCATCTTCGACACTCCCTCCAAACGCGGCTTTGGCCCGCCCCAGGGTCTGGAACGTCTCGGGGAAGTCTGCCGAAGCTGCCCGATTCCGGTGATCGCCATCGGTGGGATCAGCGTCGAGACCGTGCCGCTGCTGGTCGAACGGGGAGCGGCAGGCATCGCCGTGCTTCGGGCGGTACTCGCGGCGGCCTCCCCCGGCGCGGCCACGCTGGCGTTTCGCGAAGCGCTCCGGGCAGCGGGCGTTTGCGGAACCTCCCTTGAAGCGCAGCGGGGCCGTTGATACCTAGCCGCCCGACACCAGGGCACGAAAGATCGCCATCACGGGGCAGTAGCTCAGCTGGGAGAGCACCACGTTCGCAACGTGGGGGTCGTGGGTTCGATTCCCATCTGCTCCATCGGCCCGTCGCGCGGGCGGCGCGGGCTTCATAAAGCTCGCGTCGCTCGCCGCAGCGCGGGCTGTACGCTCGATGCTGGGCGCAGCCGGAGCGGCTCTCAAGGATGCACTGCGTCTTGAGCCGTCCTTCGAATCGTGATTCGGCTTGCCGATGCAGTTCAACCTTGCCGACCTTTTCGAGAATGCCGTCGATCATTTCGGCGACCGTGAGTACCTGGTCTGCGACGGCCGCCGCCGCACCTATCGCGAGATGGAAGAGCGGGCCAATCGCCTGGCCCATCACCTTGCGGCTTGCGGTGTCGGCGCTGGCGATCACGTCGGCATTTATGCGCTGAACTCGGTCGAATGGGTCGAGACCCTGTGGGCGGTCTTCAAGCTGCGCGCTGTCTGGATCAACATCAATTACCGTTATGTCGAGGGCGAGCTGCGCTACCTCTTCGACAACGCCGATCTTCGCGCTCTGGTTTTTGCGCGCGACTATGCGGCGCGTGTGGCCGGGGTGATGGACACCCTGGCGGCTGTCATTCACCTGGTCCAGATCGAGGATGGCAGCGGTGCCGAAACCGCTGGTCTCGATGTCGTTGATTACGAGGCCGGCCTGGCGGCGGCCTCGCCCGAGCGGGATTTTGGCCCGCGCTCGCCTGACGATCAATATATTCTCTACACCGGGGGCACGACGGGCATGCCCAAGGGCGTCGTTTGGCGGCATGAAGACGTATTCTTCTCCCTCGGTGGCGGCATCGACCCCTACACCGGTGAACGCGCCACGGGACCTGAGGTGATGGTCGAGCGCGGCAAGGCGGCGGGCAATCCGATCACCTTCCTCCCGATCGCGCCTTTGATGCACGGTGCGTCGCAATGGGCGGTGATGGGCCAGAGCTTTACCGGCAATCGGATCGTCCTGACGGCGCGGTTCGATCCGCAGCGGGTCTGGGATGTGATCGAAGCCGAGGCTGTCAATTCTGTAATGATTACGGGCGACGCCATGGGCCGCCCGCTGATCGAGGCACTCGCTGACAATCCCGACCGCTGGAATGTCGCCTCGCTTTTCCTCTTGACCTCGAGTGCGGCCACCTTTTCGCCTACCGTGAAGGACAAGTTTTTCGAACACTTCCCAAATCTGATAATGATCGATGCGATCGGCGCTTCCGAGACCGGCAACCAGGGCATGGTCATGGTGCAGAAGGGCCAGACCGTGATGAAGGGTGGCCCGACGGTGACCAAGATCGGCCGCACGGTGGTGCTCGACGAAGCAGGCCGTCCGCTGGAAGCGGGCACGGGCGAAATCGGGCGGCTGGCCCGCAGCGGCGATATTCCACTTGGCTATTACAAGGATCCTGCGAAGACCGCCGAGACCTTCGTCACCATCGAGGGCGTGCGCTATTCGATTCCTGGAGATTACGCCATGGTCGAGGCCGATGGCCGGATCACGTTGCTGGGCCGGGGATCGGTCTCGATCAACTCGGGCGGCGAGAAGATCTTTCCCGAGGAGGTCGAGGCGGCCGTCAAATCGCACGCCGAGATTTTCGACTGCACCGTGGTCGGTGTGCCGGATGAGCGCTGGGGTGAGCGGGTGGTGGCGGTGGTGCAGGCCCGGCCTGGCTGCACGCCTCTCCTTGAGAGCGTGCGTGAGCATTGTCGCACCAAAATTGCCGGCTACAAGCTGCCGCGCGAGCTGCATCTGGTTGCGGAAATCGTCCGTTCGCCGAGTGGCAAACCCGATTATCGCTGGGCGAAACAGACGGCTCTGGCAGCCGGAAGCTGAACCGATGGGCAGCGGTGCAGGGTCTTGTGCTAGCACCACCGGCTCGATGTGTGGTCGAATCACGCTGACTTCGCCGCCCAAGGTCGTGGCCTCGACGTTTGGCATCGAGGACTGCAGCGGCTTGCAGCCGCGTTGGAACATCGCCCCCTCGCAGCAGGTTTTCGTGGTGCTCGGAGATGCGGCTGCGGGACTCCCCGGGCGGCGCTTTGAGTCGATGCGCTGGGGACTCGTCCCAGGCTGGGTAAAGGATGCCAGCAACGGGCCCAGTCCGATCAACGCGCGTGCCGAGACCATCGCCGAGAAGCCTTCGTTCCGTGGCGCTTTCCGGCGAAGGCGCTGTCTGGTCCCGGCCGACGGCTTCTATGAGTGGCAGGCCGCACCGAGCGGCAAGGGGCTCAAGCAGCCTTATCACATCGGCTTCCGCGATCGTCAGGTGTTCGCGATCGCCGGCCTTTGGGAAACATGGCGGGCGGCGCCCGACGCAGCCGAGTTGCGCACCTTCACGCTGCTGACGACATCGCCGAATCGGCTGATGGCGACAATTCACCACCGCATGCCGGTCATCCTGCCCCAAGAATCCTGGGATTGCTGGCTGGATTCATCGATCGACGGGCAGAGCCGGCTTGAGCCGCTGCTGCGCCCCTGTGCCGACGATGAAATGGTGGCACGCCCGGTCAGCCTTCTCGTCAATAATGCGCGCCATGATGCGCCTGATTGCCTTGAGGAGGGCGCGTCGGAATGATCGCTACCTCTCGCCGGCGTGGTTCCTCACGCTTCCCGGCCGGAGCACTCGCGGCTGGGTTGATGGCGTGGAGCGCTTTGGCCGGTGCAACGCAGGAGCCGGTATCAGCTCCGAAAGATGTTCCGACCGCGAACGCACACCCCAGGCCGGGCGAGTTCCGCGACCTCGTTGCGGTATCAGCTCCGAAAGATGTTCCGACCGCGAACGCAGCAGCGATGGAAACGCCAGGCAACGTTCCGCCGGCTCTCGTCACCGAGCCCTGGTTCATCGGCCCCCTGCTCACGCCGAGCGCAACCGTTCTCGAGGCCCGGGAGATCAGCCTGGAGCCTTTCCTTTCGGTGAGTTCAGCGCGTGCCGATTTTGGCCCGCATGGACGGACGCAGTCGCAGTCCGATTCGACCAGCCTGTCTCTCGATCTTTCAGTCAGTATAGGATTGACAGACCAAGTGACCTTTTCGACCTCGCCCCAGATGAACGTGAATTTTACTCAAGATGCGGCGAATTCGGCGGGTTTCGCCGACCTGCCGCTCGATTTCCAGGTGCAGCTCTGGGGCGAACGGACGGACTGGCCTGTGCACGCCGTCTCGCTCCACGTCGGCGAGATCTTCCCCACGGGTGCCTATGATAATCTGAATTCAAGTGGTGACGCCATGGGCGGTGGCAGCTTCGTGACCCAACTTGGCGCCACCGGTGGCCGGCTCTGGCATCTGCGCGACGAGTTCTGGCTGCATACGCTGGTCGATATCACGGGCTTTCTCGGGACCGAGGTGGAGGTGCGCGGGCTCAACTCCTACGGCGGCGGTCTGGAGACCCGCGGCCGGGTCGATCCAGGCGATTGGATTCAGCTCCAACTCGGGACCGAGCTTTCTCTGAGCCAAAAATGGGCGGTTGCGCTGGATCTTCAGATGGTATGGGCCGGCGCCTCGACCTTCCGTCCGGATCCCCTCAACAGGCCTCCGGGACTCTTCGTCGAGCCGGCCGCGACCGGTGCGCCATCGAGCAATTACCTGAGTTTTGCGCCTGCTCTCGAATACAGCGTGAATGCCAGTATTGGCATCATTGGAGGCATCTCGTTCAGTCCCGTCGGGCGAAACACCCAAAAGTTTATGACCGGCCTGATTTCGACTGTGTGGAGCTTCTGAGGCGCAGCCCACCCCGGCCTCGCCGACCAAAAGCACCGCCACCTGACGCCGCGATTGCTCTGGTTTCGTCCTCGACGTAATTCCTCCTTCGAGAAATCACGAGACTCTTACGTCATGCCGGCCTCGCAGAGACGGACTGCGACCAGCCCTTGCGCTTGAGGAGCCGGGACCAAGGCTCAGGAATCTCCCGCTTCCTGCTGGGCGCGACTGTCGCGCCGGGCCAGGAGTGCCAACTGAATCTGGTGGTGGCGATGCGCGGTGATCGGGAAGCGGCGCATCACGACAATCGTCAAAACAAAGAAAAATGAAGCCAGCGGACCCCAGGCCAGCTTCAACAACCAGAGCGTTTCGGCAGATTGCTGGTCGGCGCCGGGAATATAGCCGAGTGCGGGCAGGACCAGACCGGCCGTGGCAATCCCCACCGCCGAGGCCAACTTCATGACCAGCGTCCAGACGCCGAAGAATGAGCCTTCGCGGCGCTGCCCCGTCTCGAGTTCATCCTCGTCGAAAATATCGGCGACGATCGCGACAGGAAGGACGTAGCCACCCGCGCCGAAGCCGGACAAGCCAACGAAAAGAAGCACCGCGCCAAGTTCAAGGTTGGCACCCAGAAATGGCGAGATGCAGAGCGCGGTCACGCTCCACCACAGGCAGGCCTCGAAGGCACGATTTTTGCCCCATTTTCCGGCGAGCCACGCCCAGAAGGGGAAGCTCAGCGTCGCCGCAAGGAGGTAGGCCCCGATCACGGCCCCTTGCCGATCCGCGGCACCGAAGGCATCGCGAAAGACGTAAACCGAAAACGCCTGATTGATGGAGGCGCCGACAAGAAGCAGACAGAAGGCCCCGAGCAGCACGCGGAAGGAGTGCAGGCGTAGAGTCGAACGAAGATCTGTCAGCAGGGCTCGCAGGCTTGCGGCCTCGGCAGGCGGCGCCGTAGCCCCTTCCTTGGTGCCGAAAAACGCACCCAAGGCTGCAGCGATCATGATGCCGGCAAAGACGGCTCCCGCCGCGGCGTGTCCCGCGTGGCCGCCGCCGAATGTCGCCGCAAGAGCGAGAAAACCGCCGCCGCCGAGCAGTAGGCCAATATTATGGAAAACGGCCCGGGTGGCGACGACCCGCGCCCGATCCGCGTAGTCCGACGTCATCTCGGCCCCCAGCGCCAGGTAGGGCGTCGAGTAAAATCCAAAAAATACGTCAAACAGGCAGAGTGCGGCAACCAGCCAAAGAAAACTTGAGCGCTCGGTGTCACCGACCGGTGGACTCCAGATGGCAAAGAAGGTCAGGGCCAGCGGCAGGGCCATTGCCACAAGGTAGGGCCGGCGGCGACCGAAACGTGTCCGTGTCCGATCGGAGAGCCAGCCTACGAGGGGATCGTTCAGCCCGTCCCAGATGCGACCAAGAGCGAGCGCTGCGCCGACCAGTGCCGGCGGTAGCTGCACCACGTCGGTGTAGAAGGGAAAGAGAATAATTCCAAAAGTAGCTTGACGAATACCGACGACCAGCTCTCCGACCCCATAGGCGAGCCGACGCGTCAGCGGGATGCGAGCCGGTCCGTTAGTTTTCTGATTGGCTTGAGGTGCGGTAGCTCCGGCGGTCCCGGGGACGGGGTCGAGGGCTTCTGCGGCTGCGGCTTGCGACATGGTTTCGGGCTCAAGGTTTCGAGGACGGCAGGGGCCGCCGCAACCCTCGCCAGGCGAATCGGTCGCAGGGGCTGCAGCAGCGGGCGGAAAAGGGGCTGCGAGGGTACCGTGGATGACCGCTCGGGTTCATTTCTTCGGGAAGAGAAAGCGCCGCGGGTCTTCGGCTGCGGCAGCGGCGAGCAGATCGCCATCGCCAGCGCCTGCATCGCCGAGCTGGCTCGCATGGCCAAGCGAGAGGAATTGCGTTTTGGTCATATGCAGCGCCCATTCGGGCTTCGCACACAGAGACCGCACCATGCCGTCGACCGTCGCATCAAGTTCGTTCTCAGCAACCACGCGGTTGACGAGCCCGATCTCGGCGGCTCGTGCCGCATCGAAGCGCTCCGCCAGCAGGATCAGCTCGCGCGCCCGTGCCGCGCCCAACTCGCGCACCAGTCGCGGCACAGCACCCCAGGTGAGCGGGATGCCGAGATCGACCTCGGGGATATGGAAATTTGTTCCCTGCGCGGCGACCCGCAAATCGCAGCCCAGCGCGAGGACGAAGCCGCCGCCGACCACATGCCCATGCAGGCGTGCGATCGTGACCACTTCGCAGCGCTCGATCGCTTCCAGGGCGCGCTGTCCAAGCCGCGCGATCCAGCGTCGTTCGCGGGCTCCGGAACCCGAACCGGGCGCCGCCAGCCGGCCCGGTGGATCCTTGCGATCGGCGCCCGCCGAGAAGGCTCGCCCCCGACCGCCCAGCACGGCGACTTTTATATCGAAGCGCGTCTGTAATTGGTCAAAAATCTGCGCGATCTCGTCGAGCGCGCGTGGATTCAAGGCGTTCAGACTGGCTGGACGCGCGAGCCAGATACGCGCCACGCCGTCTGCGATTTCGACTTCCAGTGTTTCAAATCCCACGCGGCTTCTTGCCACGGGCGCAGCGCGGGATCCAGACGAGCCGGTCGCGTCGGCCTGGTCGCCCGCCTTGAACCGGTCCGGGCCGTTGAAGAGGGTCTCGCTGTCGATGTAAAGCGCCTGCCAGCAGCCCCCTCCGAGTTCGCGATCTGCAGCTTGAGTCTCCCGTCCTCGGCGAAGAAACGGCTCGGTGCCGAGGCGCTGGGCAGCTGGAGATTGGTGTTGGCACTATTGATATGCTTGATGTTGATCTTGGAAACGCCATCGTTGGTGCTTGCGCGATCGAGGTAGTTGAAGCAACCGCTCTGGCCGCGAGCGGCCCATAGTGGACCGGCCGGGATGTCGAACTGATGGACCGGGGTGGACAGATTCGCGGTCGAGTCGAAGAAGCAGAGGGTGTAGTCGGTGTCGAGCAAAGGATCTTCGAGATCCACAGTGGAGTGATCGACGCTTGATGAATGGTTTTGGAGGACGAGGCGGAGTTGGTTCTTCCCCCCAGATGCATCGCGCCGGATGTCGAGTCCGGAGCGGTTGTTGAAGGCATCGCACTCGCTGGGTGGGTTCGGTCCCGCGGTCACGCGGCAACCGTCGGTCGGACCACAGCTGTCGTAGGTGCAGGCGATACCGTCATCGCAGACCCCTGCGGTGCCATTCAGGCAGATCCCGGCGGCGTTCGGGCAGCCGACTGCCGCGGCCAAAATCAACGACCGTCTGATCGCTCTTTTGCTGGTCTCCTTCGATAACCGGTTTGTCACGTCTTGGCAGGCTGGCGCGCGGTGGTCAACGCGGGTGCCCGTGGCAGACTCATTGGTCTGCCAGATCGCGCGGGTTCCAGTACTCCCGCCAGGACTGGATCTCGCCGCCGACGATTCTGCACACGCTCATGCCATCCCAACCGAGGCGACGGCCATCGGCACGGCGCTCGACCTCGATCCGCCACTCGGCAAGCACCACGTCATCTTCGGCCATCAATTGCCGAAATTCGAACGAGAGCGGCCTCAGGTTCTGGAACGAGCGCTGGACAAGCGCCGCGAAGGCTTCGCGACCAAGCAGGGGCTCAGAGCTATTTGGAGCTTGAAAGACAAGGTCTGCGGCGAAGCAGGCGAGGTAGCCCTCGAGATCTTCGGCGAGCCAGGCACGACGTCGACGGTCAAAGAGCGCTGCGGCTTCCGCGGCAGTCAGCATGGCTCGATCCGGGCCCACAGGCCGGAGTCAGGCGTGCGATTTCCACCCTCGCCGGGTTGCAAAGGGATGGCCGTGCGTAGCGCCTCGCTGCGAAAGGCGTTGGTCGTCCGCTGCAGATTGACAAGGTCGAAAGCTCGCAGGGTCGGGAGATCCTCGAGGTCATTTCTGAGGAGTGCAAGGACGGAAAGATTGACCGGAGCAGTTCCCTCGACCGCCTCATCGATATCGGCCCCGGGACGCGCGCTGCCGAGGGCCTCTGAGCCGATGATCCAGGCCCGGGCTTGTGCCGGATCGAGGTGTCTTGCCAGTATTTCGGCCACCGCGGCGTGGAGCGCGGCCCCTTGAAGCATGGTCCGGAGATGCACGCGACGAGTATCGGCCGCCCGGCTTGCGGAGGCAAACGCCGCCGCAAGGTTCGTGGGATAGCCGGGAGAGGTGCGACAACCGCGAGCCTCAGCCGGATCCGCTACGCATCTGCCGCCAGGCCGTCAGGATTTCGCGTTGCCGGGCTGGCGGAAGCGCGTCGGGTTCGGGGATGCACAACGTCGAGCGCAAAGAAACCTCGCGCGGACCGGGTTGGTCGCCGACTTGGCGCCCGATCAACGCGCCGAGCCGGCCTGCGATGTGTACGCCCGCTGCCCGTTCACGCGAGACGAAATGGCTCGCGGCCTCGCGGAGACCTCGCAGAAGCCCTTGCGAGCTGCGCTCCTCCAATGCGGCTATTGGATCCTTGATGACCTCGCGCGCGCCCGTGAGCAACTCGCCGATGGCGTACGCCGCCACTTCGCGGATGGTGGCGGCGGTGCCACCGTGGTCGCGCTCTGCCCAATCGATCCAGCGCAGCGGGGCGCGCAGATGACCGGCCGCATCGGCCGTGCCATGCACCAGCGCGTCACAAGTGGAGCAGAGCTGCAGACCGCACTCATCACACCAAAAATAGGCGAGGCATCCACGGCCAAGGTCGCAACGCATCGCTTCGAGCGGCAAATGCCGGTGGAAGGTATCGACGAAACTCGCAGGGCCATTCTCGCGCCCGAGGATGGCTCCGATTGCGCTGGCGCATCGGGCGACAGTCGGGTCGAGACAAAAAGCGATGGCTGCGGCCAAGGCCTCCGGATCGAGCGTGGCTGCCGGCAGCGGGGCCGGGCCGGCACCTGCGGCGTAAATGCGTTCGCCCCAAAAGGTCTGATCGCCGAAGAAAGGCACCACGATCGTCGGTCGACCGGCGCGCAGGCCGGCAGCGATGGTGCCCGCTCCACCGTGGTGGCAGACGGCGAGGCAGCGCGGAAAAAGCCAATCGTGCGGGCAATCGTCGAGCAGCAGGACCTCTTCGGGCAGAGACTCGTTGCCAAGCCCGGACCAGCCGCGTGAGAGCAGCAGGCGGACGCCGGCTCGCCGTGCGGCTTCGATCACGGTTTTGGTGAGCTGCGCGGGATCCTCGGCGATACACGAGCCGAAACCGACGTAGAGCGGCGGCGGTCCAGCGGCGAGAAAACTCACAAGGTCCGGTGGCGGCTGCCAGTCGGATGTCTTATCCAAAAAACACCAACCGGTGATATCGATTTCCGCTCCCCAATCGGGAGGCGGGGGCAAAAACGCCGGACTCCAGAGGTAGGCGTGTGGCACGGCGCGCTCGTGCAGGATGCCGGCGGCATGACCGCCGAGATGCCGCGGCGAGAGATCGAGGGTGTTCTCGCGGAACTCGTTGATCAGATCGCCGGCACCCGTCCAGAGCAGAGTTTCGATTGCGCCCCAGGAAAGAAGATTTTCGAGGGGCTGTGGTCGGTCGCTACGCAAGCGTGCCAAGGGGTGCGGCCAGAACGTGGTCGGCGTCCAGGGCATCGGAAAAGCGATATGCAAGGGCGCGCCAAGCGCCTCGGCGACGTGGATATGCCCGAAGCTCGGCGGGTTGGCGATGATCGCGTCGGCGACGAAAGGGGTCTGAGCGGGATGCTCCGGATCCGGTTGCGTGCAGGCCGCCCAGGTCGAAGCGAGGATTTCAGCGATCAGCTTGCGCTTGCGAGGTACGTCCTCAAATAATTCGCTCGGGCTGCCCGGGAGAATCCGGCCGCCGGTGCGGGTCATGTAGGCGGAGAGCTCCGCTGGATCACCCGCAAGTGGGAAAAATTCAAGTCCGTTTTCCTCGACGAAGGAGCGAAAGACGGCGTGGCTGGCGAGACGGACGCGATGGCCGGCGGCGGCGAGGTAGCGCCCGATGGGCAGGAAGGGTTGGACATCGCCGCGCGTTCCGACGACCAGGATGACGACGCAGAGCGCGGGGACCTTTGCGTCGGGCGGAAGCGCGGGTGGGCGAGCTCTCTCAGGCAGGGGAGTGGTCCAGCCGAGTGCGCGGCGCAGCGCCTGCTCGGAGAGTTTGTGAAAGCGCAGCTCAGCCAGGCCCGAGCCGATATCGATGGCCTTTTCGAGGAGTGAATTGGCGAGGTCGCTTCCGAGCCGCCGCCGCAGGTTGTCGCGGATTGAATCGAGAACGCTTGCCCCCGGCGGCTCCGTAGATTGGTCAGGCGGTTGTTTCGTCATCCGGCAACGATCGCTGATGGCCGGAGGGGCTCAGTGCAGTCGGGCTGATTCAAGAGCGGCTTTGGCCTGCGCTCGGGCGGTTGAGTCGGCGGCTGTGGTCGTGCGATCAAGGCGATTGGCCGCGCTGGCCTGGCCAAGCGAAGCGATGATCGGGCCGATGAAATCCTCGTCGCTCCAATCGTTCGCCGGTCGGGTGAAGATGATGTTGCTGCCGGTGCGGATCGTCTCGCCATTGCCGAAACGCTGGTAGAAACCATTGCGGACGACCACCAGATCTTCTTCGGGCAGGACGTAGATATTCTGGTCGTGCAAGCCGCGTGCTGCGTAGAGCGAATCTGGTGCGGACTCGATCATCATGCCGTTGGTGTTCAGCCACCATTGCAGGCCGTAGAACGGAGCGCCCTCGAGCGGGGTGGTTGATTCCATCACCCAATCGCTGGAGATAACCTGGTTATCGCGCCAGGCACCGCCACGCGCAAAGAGCAGACCGAAGCGGGCGTAGTCGCGGGTGCGGGCATCGAGGCAACAATATCCCATGGTGTTGCCGCCGCCGTCAATCCACCATTGAGCCGGCATGCCGATTGGCTCGAAGAGGACGCGCTGCGCGAACTCGCGCGCCGGCTCGCCCACGGCCGCCGAGGCGATTGCGGCAAGCAGCATCGAGTTGGGGCTGGTGTAGTTGAAGATGGTGCCGGGGGTCGGTCCGAGCGGCAAGGCAAGCGAGAAGGCGACCTGGTCAACCGGGTCCAGATAGAGCAGGGCGTTCTGTCGGCCCTCGTTCCACTCCAGCCCAGAGCGCATTTCGAGCAGATCACGGATGGTGATGCTCGCGTTCGGGGTGCCGCGCCAGGCCGGGAGATAATCGGCCGCGGGTTGGTCGATGCTCTCGATGAAGCCGCGATCAAGAGCGAGGCCGATCAGGGCACCGGCGAAACTTTTTCCCATTGACCAACTGGTCCCAAGCGACTCGGCATCGCGGCCCTCGCTATAACGTTGTGCGACGATGACGCCGTTGCGCACCACGACGACGCCTTGCGTATTGTGTTGGGCTTCAAAGGCGTAATCGAGGGCCTGCTGAATGAGGGCGGGGTCCATGCCTTCGGCTTCCGGTGTGCTGGTGGCCCATTCGGCGCCGGGCCAGCTGCGGCTGTCGGAGGGGGTGTTGCCGCAGGCGGAGAGGAGAGCCACGGCGAGCGAAGTCAGGACGAGCGCGATTTGGTGATGCATGAGGCCAACGGACCATCCGGCCCGCCCCGTGTCAACGTGGGGCGGACCCGGTGCGGGAACCGTGGCCTCGGCCACCGTCCTTGAACTGTGGCCGAAGCTCATGCCGATGGGTGCCTGCGTTACGAGCAGCACACTTGCCTCACCTTTGGCACTCCTGGTTTGCCGAAGCTCATGCCGATGGGTGCCTGCGTTACGAGGCCAGGCGCAGCGGTACGGCCTCCGGTAGAACGAGCTGGCCGGACCTCTTGCCGATCTGTTTCTCGGTTGCGAGGGAGCCTCGATCGATGGGGCCGTTGGATGGAATTCGGGTCGTCGATCTGACCGAGAGGGCCGGCCGGCTCGGTGCGCGGTTGTTGGCCGATCTTGGCGCCGACGTCGTGCGCCCCGAGGGCCTTGTCTCATCTGGAGATCCGCATTGGCCGGCGGCCGGCGACCTTGCCGCACGGCTTTGGCTTGACGAGGGGAAGCGTCCTCTCTGGCTGGAGCGTCACGAATCTGGAGAAATTTGGCAAGACGAAAGGATGACGACACTGGTCGCTGGTGCAGATATTGTGCTAGACGGCCGATCGGGGGTTGGCGCGGGCGAGCTCTCGGGCTTGTCCGGCCGCACCGTCGTCGTCCGCATCACGCCCTTTGGCCTCGACAACCCACGTTCGGCGTGGCGCGCTTCTGATCTGATCCTCGCCGCACGCGGCGGCATGGTCGCCACCAACGGGCACGCCGACGGCGAACCCTTGCAGCCTTTCGGTCAACAGGCCTATAACACCTGCGGACTTTGGGCTTGCATCGCGGCGCTGCTCGGCTTGCGCATCCGTGACGCCACCGGTGCCGCACCTGCGATCGATCTCGCAGCGCAGGCGGCGGTGGTCTCCTCGCTCGAACACGCCACCGGCCTTTGGCGCCAGAACGGCGCCAATCCGCGTCGGCAGGGAACGCTGCACTGGACGCGCAGCTTCCGCGTCGGGCCGTGTTCCGATGGTCTGGTGCTGCAGTCTCTCTACGGCGACTGGACGTCGCTCGTCGAATGGGTCTGTGCCGAGGCCGAGGAGCCGCTTCTCCGCGAGCCGGCCTTCGAGGTTTCCGATGCCCGCGCCGCGGCAGCCGAGGATCTCTTCGATATCCTTGACCGCTTCTCGGCGACGCAGCCGCGCGATGCCTTTTGCGAGCACGCCACTCTGCTGCGTCTGCCGATGGCCCCGGTTCGTGAGCCACACGAACTGGCAAGCGACGAGCAGATCTGGGCCCGCGGGGCCCGTGAGGTCGTTCTATCTGGTCGCAGGATGGTGCTGCCGCCGCCGCCGGCAGAACTTTCATTGACGCCGTTTCAGCGGGGTGGTGGGTTGTTGGAAATCAGCATGGACGAGGCCGACCGAGCAGGTGGTCGAGACCCGGGTGAGGTTGCTCGCAGCCGAAGTGGATGGTCGGCGCAGCCGGATCGATCGGGAACCAGGCCTCGCCCCGAAGGTTCGGGGCAAGGCCTGGGGATGGCCCGCGAGCCGACGGCCTCCTCATCGTCGGCGTCGCCCGCCGACAAGCCGCCGCTGGCAGGCGTTCAGGTCCTCGATTTCACCTGGGTGGTCGCGGGACCGGTCACGACGCGTATCCTGGCCGATCAGGGAGCCTCGGTGCTGAAGATCGAGCGCTTTGGCGCTCCCGATTTCGGAGATCGACGCGGCGGACTCTCGGGCAATTTGAACCGCGGCAAGAAAAGTCTGGTGCTGGATATGGCACGACCCGAGGGCCGCGCGATCGCTTGCGATCTGGCCGCACTCTCCGATCTTGTGGTGGATAATTTCTCCAGCCGCGTCATGGTGGCCTGGGGGCTTGACTATCTGCACCTTCGTGCGCGGCGGCGCGATGCCATCGCGCTGCGGATGACAGGTTTTGGCGCAACCGGGCCGCGCAAGAATGATTCGAGCTACGGTCCGACCCTGCAGGCATTGGCGGCGCTCCCCTTGTTGATGCGGCACCCAGACGGTGCCCCGGCGGGATATGGCTGGTCGTGGTCGGATACGGCGGCAGGGTTGATGGGGGCGATGCTGGCGCTGGCAGCGCTTGACCACCGCGACCACACTGGCGAAGGGCAGCAGATCGATCTCTCGCAATTCGCCAATCTGGTTGCCCTGATCGGGCCGACGACTCCCGATCTGCTGGCCGGCCGTCCGCCTGAACCGGTGGGCAACGGTTCTCAGGAAGGTCCCGCCGTGCCGCACGGGGTGTTCCCCTGTCAGTCGCGTCGGCGGCCCGGTGGTTTGTCGACGGCCCGTAATATAATTGACCAGGCGGTTCAACCCGAGGCCGACGAGGAGAGTTGGCTGGCTTTGGCTGTCCTTGACCCGTCCGCGTGGCGGGCGTTGGCGCGCGAACTCGAGCGTGACGGCGAAGTCTGGGCTCTGGATCCCGCGCTCGACGATCTCGCCGGCCGACTCGCGCAGCGGGTGAAGGTGGAGACGCGGCTGGCCGACTGGACGCGCCGGCACGATGCGGAGCTGCTCGAGTCGCGGCTGCAGAGGGTGGGTGTGCCGGCGGCGTTGGTTGCGACCGGCGAGGATCTCTGCCGGGATGTCGTGCTTCGGGCGCGGGGTTTTTTCGAGCAGGTGGCTGTGCCCGCGACAGCCGGGGTGGAGGCTTTGGGCGCTGCGACCAGGCCGGCGGGCGATCTGGTCGAAGTCGATGGGATTCCCTTCCGGACGACGGCGGGACGGGGTCGGGTTCTCGCGCCCGGGCCGTTGCTCGGCGAGCACACCTCGGAAATCCTCGGCGAGGGGCTCGGCTACTCGAGCCAACGCATCGCTGAACTGCGGCAGCGGGGCATCGTCGGCTGAAGCGTCGGGGCTTCGCGGGTCGTGGCCAAGCGCGGGCCGTTGCTGCCCGAACCGATGGCGTGGCGGCTCGCGTTGATCTTTGCGAGAGTCCCGCGACCCCGCCGCGGTGCATTCTGAACCGATTTGCCTGCGGTTGTTCAGGATCGGCGGGATGACGCGATCCGGTCGGGGGTGTTGGCACCTTTGAAGGGGAAGATCGTGAACGAGAGCAAACCTGTAAGCTACGCCGAAGCCGGGGTTGACGTCGCAGGGCTCGAAGGCGGACTCGGGCGTCTCGTCGCCAGGCTTGCGGGTACCGCGGCCTTCCCCCGCACCGGTCGACCGGCTTTGCCCAACGGCTGGTTTGCCAACGTTCTCGATCTCGGTGGCGGGCTTGGTCTTGCCATTTCGACCGACGGCGTCGGCACCAAGGTGCTGGTCGCGCACGCCCTGCGCCGCTACGAGACTGTCGGTATCGATCTGATTGCGATGAATGTCAATGACATTCTTTGTGTTGGCGCCGAGCCGATCGCCCTGGTCGATTATGTGGCGATTCCTGGACCGGACGACGCCTTGCTCGATGGCTTTGCCGAGGGGCTGGTCGAAGGTGCGCGGCAGGCTCGGATCAGCATTCCCGGTGGCGAGATCGCCCAGGTGCGCGAGTTGCTGCGTGCGCACGAACCCGATGGTCGCGAGGGTTTCGATGTGGTCGGAACGGCGGTTGGGGTGGTGCCGCTCGAGCGGGTGACGATTGGTGCCGACGTTGCCCCGGGCGACATCGTGATTGGCTTGCCGTCTTCGGGCATCCATTCCAACGGGCTCACGCTGGCACGTCGCGTGCTGGCGCGTGGTCATGGTGCCGAAGCGTATGCGGAGCGTCCCGATGAACTCGGCGGCCGCAGCATAGGCGAAGAGATGCTGGTGCCCACGCGCATCTATGTGCGCGAGGTGATGGCGCTCCTTGACGCGGGTATACGACCCAGGGCGCTGGTGCATATCACGGGCGATGGTTTCCTGAATTTGTTGCGCGTTGCGGCGCGCGGGGTGGGCTTCGTCATCGACCGGCTTCCGCCTGCCCAGCCGGTATTTGGCTTGATCCAGACACGCGGCGGGATTTCGGCCGAAGAGATGTTCCTCTCCTTCAATATGGGAATTGGATTTTGTATTGTCGTGGCTGAAGCCGATGCCGACCGCGTTCTGGGGCTGACGCGCGAGATCGAGCCGGCGGCGCAGGCAATCGGGCGCGTGGTCGCCGACGACCTGCGCCGGGTGCAGCTTCCTCAGCGCGGCCTGGTGGGGATGAGCAAGACGTTTCACCGGGTCTGAGCCGCCGGGGCGGGCCCTGGGGGTAAACGCTACCCGCGAGCGGGGGTAGACGCCGCACTCTGCGGGGGCGGGCATCGCACGTCGCGGCGAAGCACCCCGCACGACCGGTGGCACTTCTCTCGTCGAACTCGACGCGGCGCCGCGTTTCCGTAAGAATCGTCGCTGTGGGCGCAATCGGTACAATTCGGCCTTGGCGTTGGCGACGTCGACCCGCCTCGGTGACGACGGCGATCACGGTGGCCACAGTTTGCCTGCTGCTCGTGCTGGCTGGCTGCGATGGCGGTGGAACTGGCGGCGGCGAGCCGACTCTGCCGACTCCCGATCCCGTGCCAACTGGCCCAGCCAATTCTCCCACCCCGCAAGGCTCGCCGGTGTCGACGGCCCAACCCACGCCCCAACCGACGGCCGTGTCGATAAGTGATTTAGTCGGGCCACCGCTGCCAGGGCTCGAGCCGGGACAGGCGCGACATCAAGTAGAATTGCTCGAAACGGGCAGCGGGATCCGCTTACCGGAGGGGTTCACGGCGACGGTTTTCCACCCGGGTGTGGGGTCGGCCCGTCATCTCGCTGTCCGTCGTGACGGGACCGTCTATGTTCGGCTGCGTGTGCCCTCGGCGGGCGGGGGGATCGTCGCACTGCGGGATGACGATGGTGACGGGCGCGCCGACCATGAAGCTCGCTTCGAGTCGAGTGGGGGCACGGGCATCGCGCTGCGCGACGACCAACTCTGGTTTTCTACAGACGCCGCAATCTTCAGGATTGCGCTGGAGGCCTCCGGCCCTGGTCCGGCAGGTGAGCCCGAATTGATGGTGGGCGGGTTTCCCCGGCCGGGGGCGCATGGTGCGAAATCCTTCGTCTTTGGTCCAGATAATGCGCTCTACGTAAACGTCGGCTCACCCTCAAATGCTTGTCAGGAGCAGGATCGGGTTCCGGGATCTCCCGGCCTGGTCGATTGCCCGCAACTCGAACGTCAAGCTGGTATCTGGCGCTTCGATGCCGAACGGCCGGTGCAGGCCGCAACGGAAGGAACGCGCGTCGGGGCCGGTCTTCGTAACGCCCTGGCATTGGCCGCGCGTGAGCAGGGAGCGTTCAGCCTGCATGCGGTGGTGCATGGCCGGGATCAGCTTGACTTGGTCGCTCCGGCCCTCTTTGACGCCACGGCAAACGCGGGCCTGCCGGCTGAGGAGATGTTTCGGATCGATTCCGGCACCGATGGCGGCTGGCCGACGACCTATTGGGATGGCTGGCAGGGCGCGCGCGTGCTCGCGCCGGAGTACGGTGGCGATGGCTTGATGCGGCCGGACGCCGATTTTTTCACCGAGCCCGAGATCGTCTTTCCGGCACATTGGGCCCCCAACGCTCTGGTCTTCCACGAGCAAGCGCCTTTTCCCGCGCGTTACCACGGGGCCTTCGTGGCCTTCCACGGTTCGTGGAACCGCTACCCCGAGCGGCAGGCCGGCTACCTGGTCGCGTTCGTCGCCTTCGATGCGCAGGGACCGGCGGGAGGCTGGGAGATTTTTGCCGATGGTTTCGCCGCGATCACCCCAATTGTCGAACCGGCCGACGCTCGCTGGCGCCCGACGGGTCTGGCGGTCGGCCCCGACGGGGCCCTCTATGTCGCCGATTCGAAGATGGGCCGGATCTGGCGCATCAGCCGATGAAGGTCTGGCGGGCCTTAAAAACGGGAGACGGCCTGATCTCGGGATAAGCCCAACGTTTCGGCGACATGTTGCGGAAAAATTAAACTTCCCGCGGGAAATTAAACGCACGTCCCCGGGTGACAACACGGGAAAAGCTCAACGTTCCGGGGAGTGCCGCGAGAAAATTAAACTTTCCTGCGGGAAATTAAACGCACGTCCCCAGGAAATCGAGGACGGCGGTGGTGAAAGCGTCGTTGCGGTCGCCGGCTACCATATGACCGGCACCGCTGACGTCGGCGAAACGGGCGTGCGGAACCAGATCGAGAAAATGACGGACACCGTCCTCGCTGAGCAGATCACTTTGACGGCCGCGTACGATCAGCGCGGGTACGCGTAGACCGCGCGCGGCGGCGTCGAGCCTTTCCTGGCGGTCGTCGTGGCGTCGGCCGGCCGAAAGGAAGGCGGGGTCCCAATGCCATCGCCAGCGACCGTCAGTGCCCTCGCGGAGGTTTTTGCGCAGCCCACTGGTGTCCTTCGGTCGGGGACGGTGCGGGTTGTAGGCGGTCACCGCTTCGGCTGCCTCGTCAAGCGAGGCAAATCCATTGGGTTGCGCCAGCATGAAACCGACGATTCTGGCGGCTCCCTTTTCTTCGATTCTGGGACCGACATCGACCAGCACGAGGGCGCGGCTCACCGGTTCGGGACGCAGACCTTCCGCCGTCAATGCGGCGAGGCCGCCGAGCGAGGCGCCCACCACGACCGGAGGTTGTCCGAGCGTATCGACGATGCGCAGGATGTCGCCGGCGAAAGCCTCGTGACGGTAGTCGCCATTGGGCGCCCAGGCGCTGTCGCCGTGGCCGCGCAGATCCACCGAGATCGCCTGCCAGCCGTTGTGCGCGAGAGCGCGAGCCGTGCCGTGCCAGGAATGCCGGGTCTGGCCGCCGCCGTGCAGCAGCAGCACTGTCGGCGCACCGGCGTCACCGAAGGCATCGCCGACGATGCGGAGTTCGTCGGCGCCCTGAAAGTCGATCCTGCGAGGAGTTGAGGTTTTCACGTTCGTCTCGATTAGCCGTCGCACGCCGACCGGCAAGGGCATGGTCTTCGAGGGAGTGGTCGGCTAGCTCCTGCGGCATGGGGAAGACTCTTCTCGACAAGGTTTGGGATGCACATGCGGTGCGGGAGCTGACCTCGGGCCAGACGCAGCTTTTCATCGGCCTGCACCTCGTGCACGAAGTCACCAGTCCGCAGGCTTTTGCGATGCTGCGGGAAGCCGGCCTCAAGATGGCCTTTCCCGAGCGCACCATCGCCACTGTCGATCACATCATTCCGACGGAATCACAGAATAGGCCACTTGGCGATACCCAGGCCGAAGTCATGCTCTCGGCGATCGAGCGCAATTGCCGTGAGCACGGCATTCGTTTCTTTGGCCCGGAGTCCGGACATCAAGGCATCGTGCATGTGATCGGACCCGAGATGGGGCTCACCCGTCCCGGCATGACGATCGCGTGCGGCGACAGCCATACCAGCACGCACGGGGCCTTTGGCGCGGTCGCCTTCGGAATCGGCACCAGTCAGGTGCGCGATGTGCTCGCCAGCCAATGTCTGGCGATCGAGCGGCCGCGGGTCCGTCGCATTGAAGTTTCGGGGAAGCGAAGCCGCGGGGTTTTCGCCAAGGATGTGACCCTGCACATCATTCGTCGCCTTGGCGTCAAGGCCGGAGTCGGTTTGGCGTACGAGTATGCCGGTCCGGTTTTTGCCGAAATGTCGATGGAAGAGCGGATGACCGTCTGCAATATGTCGATCGAGGGCGGCGCGCGGCTGGGCTATATCAACCCCGACGCGACGACCATCGAGTACCTGCGCGGTCGGGAGTTCGTGCCGAGCGGCGAAGCCTTCGAGCAGGCGGCGAAGACTTGGCTTGCCACCGCGTCCGACGCCGATGCCATATGGCACGATACGGTGCAGATCGATGCTGCCGAGATCGCACCCACCATCACCTGGGGGATCAATCCCGGACAGGCGATCGGGGTCGATGAGGCCATTCCCTCCGCCTCCGAATTTGCCGAGGACGAACGCGCCGTGGTCGAGGATGCGTACGGCTATATGGGCTGGTCCCGCGGCGACCGGATCGCTGGCACGAAGATCGACGTCGCCTTCATCGGCTCCTGCACCAACGGCCGGCTCTCTGATCTGCGCGAAGCAGCAAGGGTGGCACGCCGGGGTCGGGTCGCGCCCGGCGTCAAGGCATTGGTGGTGCCTGGCTCACAGGCCGTGGCCCGGGCCGCGGAGGCCGAGGGTCTCGATGAGATCTTCCGCCAGGCCGGCTTCGAATGGCGGCTTGCGGGTTGTTCGATGTGTCTTGCCATGAATCCCGACAAATTGCACGGACGGCAGGTCTGCGCGTCGTCGAGCAATCGAAATTTCAAGGGCAGGCAGGGCAGCCCAGGTGGCCGCACTTTGCTGATGAGCCCAGCGATGGTTGCGGCCGCAGCCCTTGAAGGGGCCGTCGTCGACGTCCGAAGCTTGCTGGCCGGGGAGGAAGGATGAGCACCGAGTCCCTGATTCGTGTCGAGCGCATCGTCGGTCGCCCGATCCCCCTGCCGGGCAACGATATCGACACCGACCGCATCATTCCGGCGCGCTTCATGACGGCGATCACCTTCGATGGCTTGGGCGAACTCTCGTTTCGCGACGCACGGTTCGACGCCGAAGGTGGCGAGCTTGCCCATCCGATGAACGATCCCCGCTACCGGGCCAAGGGCCGCCGCGTTGCGATCGTGAACAAAAATTTCGGCTGCGGCTCGTCGCGCGAGCACGCCCCGCAAGCGCTGCATCGCTGGGGCATCCACGCTCTCATCGGCGAGTCCTTCGCCGACATCTTCTTCGGCAACTGCGTCGCCATGGGCATCCCATGCGTGACGGCAACAACGGCCGATATCGCCCGTCTGATGCAACTCGTCGAGCAGGATCCCGCGCACGATCTGACCATCGACCTCCTTGCCCGCACCGCGTCGTACCTCGACCAGACGCTGCCGATCGCCCTCTCTGACGGCGCGGCCCACCAACTCCTCACCGGCACCTGGGACGCAACCCGCCTGCTTCTCGAGGCCATGCCAAAGATCCGCGAAGTAGCCGCCCGCGTCACCTGAGGCGTCACCTGAGGGGACGTGCGTTTAATATTTTCGCGAAAGTTTAGAATTTTCGCGACCCGCGCTGCGGCTGCTTCGGTTTGAGCTGCGGGCACCTCGGGATCGAGCCGGGGCAGACACCGCCGCCGCTTCAAGCGGGGCCAAGGCGTAAGGCGACCTGGCCCCTGAGCTCTTCGCCTGGGGCCAGCACGACGACCCCCGTGCCGGCCACCCCGCGTGCGGCCAGGTTGAACCCATCGTTGGCGTTGCTCACCGGCTCGAAGGCGAAGAAAGGTTGCTCGGGCGGGGTGAAGAGGATCGCGTGCGAGAAGGCGGGCGAGGTCGTCAAATCCAATTGGATGCCGGAACCCGGCCAGACCAGGCGCGCCTGGCCGGCGAAACCCGAAAAACAGGTATCGAAACCGTTCTCAGGCACGCGTCGCAGGACCGAAAAATCCTCCGCTGGCTGAAGCGCCCGGGCAGGCCCTTCCGGCAGCAGGCCGTCGTAAACCCCCTGCATCCGGGCCTCGAACTGCACGGTCTCGGTCGGATCGAGGAGGTGACGTTGAAAGTAGGGGTGGTGGCCGATCCCGGCCGGCATGGGGGTCACGCCGACGTTGCGCAGGGCCAACTCGAGCACGACCGTGTCCGCCTCGAGACGGGCCTCGAAGCTGATTTCATAGGGGAATGGAAAGGCGATCTCGGCATGGGCGCGCGACGCGAAGGTGCAGCGCAATCGCGCATCGGTGCTGGCGGCAACGACCCAGGGGCGTTTGCGGACGTCGCCGTGGATCGCGTGTCCTTCGGGGGTGTTGGGCAGAAGCGGCCAGGTTTGCCCCGCGAAAACGAATTTCGCGTCGCGGACCCGGTTCGAGAAAGGTGCCAGAATAAAGCTCGCCATCGCAGACGAATTGCCCCCGGCGATCGCCTCGGGCGGCGTTGGGCGCAGGATCGGAACCCATGCGTCCCGGTGACGCAGTTCAAGCGCGACCAGACTGCTGCCCGCCGTCGGAGCAACCATCAGCCGGAGAGCCTCGTTCTGCAAAGTGATCATGGGATCATGGGGACGTGCGTTTAATATTCGCACGCATGTTTAATTTCGCGCTTCGCTTCAGCCGCTAGCAGGTGCCGGCCTCTCTTACCCGACCATGAGGGAACCTCTACGATTCGCGAGGCTTCGCTTCAGCCGCTGGCAGGTGCCGACTGCTCTTAGGCCAGAATCGGGTCGAAATGTACAAGCCTCCGAAAGACAGCGGTCGAACTCATCCGGCGGCGGGGAAGATAGGAGGCGCGACGATGGCAGGCGTTGGCGAGCAAAGGAGCCTCGGCGAGGAATTGAAGATCGGTCCGGTCCGGGTGCTCTTCGGGCGCGGTGGCGGCAAATACCCGCACGGAAATACCTTGCTGGTCGAGGGCACGCAGCAGACCATCGTCATCGATCCCTCGCTTGCCCTGCACGAACGCGCGGCGCCGCCGCCGCGTGCCGACCGGGTTCTGCTCAGTCATTGTCACGAGGACCATCTGGCCGGGGTGGCGCTTTACCCCGAGACGCCGGTCGCCCTCCACGCGGCCGATGCCCTCGGCCTGCGTTCGCTGGACGGCCTGATGGAAATTTATGGCATGGACGGCCCGATCGCCGGTGTATTTCGCGAGGAACTCGTGCGGACGTTCCACTATCGCGCCCGCCCCGACGCGGTGGATCTCGTGGCCGACGAAGTGCTCGATCTCGGCGGGGTTCGCCTGCGCGTTCTCCATACCCCCGGGCATACGCGCGGTCATTCCTGTTTTAGAATTGACTGGGAGGGTGGCTCATTACTTTACCTGGGGGATGTCGATCTCTCGAGTTTCGGCCCCTACTACGGCGACGCCTGGTCCGATCTCGGCGATTTCGAGCGCAGCCTGGCC
>VFKT01000240.1 GCA_009885395.1 Deltaproteobacteria bacterium
CTGAACACTGAATACTGAACCCTGCCGCCCGCCCCACTCTCCCCGGATCTAAGTCAACCCGCCGCCGGGCAACGTAATCTTCGGCGGCTCCGGCGCGGCGCTGCGGTGCGCGATGTAGGCCCAGACGCCGACGGCGAAACCCGCCACGAGCAGCGCGCAGAGGATCATCCGCGCGGGCGAAGGAGCGGACGCCGCGGCGAACATCGGACGCTATTCGACGAGTGTGTCGATCTTCTCGGCGACTTCGAAGTCGAGATCGGTGACGCCGCCTTCGCTGTGGGTGGAAAGCATGATCCGCACTTTGCCTTCGCGGATGTCGATGTCGGGGCAGTGATCGTCTTCTTCAGCGATCTCGGCCACGCCGTTCACAAACTCGATGCCCTGCGAAAAATCGTCAAACTCGAAGGTGCGCTCAATGTGCTTCTTGTCGTGGTCCCATTCGGGAAGTTTCTTCAGCCAGTCTTTGATGTCTTTTGCGTTGAGGAGGTCAGCCATGGGAATAGTTTGTAGTAGGTTTGGGCGGGGAGAAGTATCATCCGCTTTCGGTAATTCAAACGGAATCTGCGCAATCTCTCCGCGGCGAACATCGGCCTTGCCGCGACGGCGGTCGCGGCGGTAAAAGTGCGCCCCAAATTTCACCGAACCAAACCTCCACACCACACACATTCCTATGGGCAAAATCTACAGCAACATCGTCGAAACCATCGGCCACACGCCGCTCGTGAAGCTCAATAAAGTGACCGCCGGACTGGAGGCGACGATTGCGCTCAAGTGCGAGTTTTTCAACCCACTCGGCTCCGTGAAGGACCGGATCGGCCGGGCCATGATCGAGGACGCGGAGCAGCGCGGCGTGCTGACGAAAGACACCGTCATCATCGAGCCGACGAGCGGCAACACTGGGATCGCGCTGGCGTTCGTGGCTGCGGCGAAAGGCTACAAGCTGATCCTCACGATGCCCGAGACGATGTCCGTGGAGCGGCGCACGCTGCTCGCGATGCTCGGCGCGAAACTCGTGCTCACCCCGGGCGTGGAGGGGATGAAGGGCGCGATCTCCCGCGCGGAAGATCTGGTGAAGAACACGCCGAACGCGTGGATGCCGCAGCAGTTTAACAATCCCGCGAATCCCGCGATCCACGCGAAGACCACGGCGGAGGAATTGTGGGAGGACACGGACGGAAAGATCGACATCTTCGTGTCCGCCGTGGGCACCGGCGGGACGATCACCGGCTGCGTGGAGGCGCTGAAGCCGCGCAAGCCGAGCTTTCAGGCGATCGCGGTCGAGCCGAAG